>VEOV01000110.1 GCA_012026855.1 Geobacter sp. | reverse complement strand
TTATTAATGTGGTCGGCCCACGCATTTCACGGGAAATGTTTTTTACTGCCCAGCCAATCGGCGCTGAAAGGGCAATGCAGTTGGGCATTCTCAACCATCTGGTGAAGACTGAGGATCTGGAAACCTTTACATACGAAATGGCAGCGCAGATCACCGAGAACTCCCCCCTGGCCATAGCAGTCATCAAGGAGCAGCTCCGGCTGCTGGGCAACTCTCACCCACTAAGCCCGGAGACCTTTGAGCGGATTCAGGGCTTGCGGCGCAAGGCCTATGACAGCAAAGATTATCTGGAAGGGAAACAGGCCTTCTTTGAGAAACGCAAGCCGGTATTTCAGGGGAGCTAGGCTGCGCCAGACTCCCTGTTGACTCCCTTGCATTGCCTGGTTTAATGCTCTATTCTGGGCTGCCTGTTACAGGCAGTCTGGCCGGGCCATGTAACAGTTTGCGGAGTCTGAATTATGAACCTTACCACCAACAGCCACCAAATACGGCGACCCGGACGCCTGTCCGGACTGATAGCCCTGGTGGTGCTCACAGTCTGGCAATCTGCCGCCTTTGCTGCCCCGCAAAAACCTGCCGGGCCGGTCAAGCCGAAGCATGAGCAGACCAATGTGATCCTCATCTCCCTGCAGTGCCTGCGGGCCGCCCATCTGGGCGCCTACGGCTACAAACGGGGCACCAGCGCCAACATCGACCGGATGGCAAAGCAATCGGTGCTGTTCGAATACGCCATCTCCCAGGCCAACCTGACGCCGGTCGCCCAGATGAGCGTGCTCACCTCACAGTATCCGCGGGTCAACGGCATGGTCTCCTTCGAGGTGACCAAGGAGAGCGTCACGGCCCGCACCCTGCCGGAAATCCTCAAGTACTACGGCTATACCACCGCCGCCACGGTCAGCTCGCCCGAATTCTTCATGCGTTTTGATACCGGCTCCGGGGAGATGATCAATCCGGGCGATGTCTTCTCCCGCTCCTTCGACTACTTCGGCCGGACCGCCCGGGGCCCGTCCGGTGCCAGTCTCCGGGTGGCACCGACCGACGCTTTCCGGTGGTTGAAGGAGAACAGCGACAAGAAGTTCTTCCTCTGGATCGGCAGTGGCCTGCTGCACATGCCCTACGCTGCCGCCGTGCCGGAGCCGTACAAAACCATGTACGACCCGCCGGACTATGTCCCTTTCTGGCAACGGCTGCCCCAGCTGAAAGACGTCAGCCTTGGTGATGCCCCCTCCTACGAAGTTTTCTCCCGGGTCTACCGGAACGAGTTTTACTGGAACTTCAAGCCGATTCATAAACTGACGCAGGACGATGTCAATTATGTCATCGGCCGCTACGACGCCGGAGTAGCATATACCGACAACTACATCGGTGAGCTGCTCAAGCTGCTCGATTCACTCAAGCTGACCGAAAAAACGCTCATCGTGCTGCAGTCCATGCATGGCGACGACCTGGGCGAAAACGGCCTCTTCTTCCACTACGACGTCACCGAGCCGGTCATCAAAAATGCCCTGCTCGTCCGTTTTCCCGGGGCCGAATACGGCGGCCGGCTGGTGAAGGAGCAGGTGGAGGGGCTTGATGTCATGCCGACCATTCTCGGCTATCTGGACATCCCCGCCCCCCATGAAGCTCAGGGGAAAAGCCTGTTGCCGCTCATCCGCAAAGAGAAGCAGGCCAGGGGGAGCAGCCAGGTGTTTATCGACCGGCTCCCCTGGTGGGAGTACACCCTGAGCAAGTGGTACCTGGAAATGCAGCATGCCACCGGCCAGGAGTTTACCGGCGCAGAACTGCAAAGGCTGAAGGACTATCAGGCAGAGCTGCAGCAGAGTTTCACCAGACTCGGCTATCCGCCGGGTGATATTGCTGTCAGAACAAAAGAGTGGAAGCTGATAGTCAGGAAGAACCGTGACCTGCTGGAGAAGCTCTCCTGGTGGGGTTTCATCACCGGAGTGCCGCAAAAGTATCCTGAAATCGAACTGTATGATCTGCGGAAAGATCCTTTGGAAAGAAACAATCTGGCGCTGAAACGTCCCGACATAGTCAGCCGGCTGAAAAAATCACTGCTGCAGTGGGATAGCGCGGTTGAACAAAGAAAAATCGACTACTCCCCTTCGAGCAAGAAAATGATCATCCCTTACCCGTAACGGAGCAACAATGCCCTCAAGTTTCATACTGCGCAGCAGCCTTTTTCTGACGCTGACATTGATTACCGCAACCGGACCTGCCATGGCTGAGGAGTGCCTTGACTGCCACCGGGAAATTGCCGGCGATTTTGCCGCCAGATCCCACCACGTCCAGGGGGTTGCCGTCTCAGGCAGCCACTGCTACGCCTGCCATTGGGAGGCAAACCCGGATGGCAGTCTGAACGAGACCTACCACCGCCGCGATGGCCAGGTGAATCTTGTCATCTGGGGCAACCGCATCCGGCCCACCGGGTACCGGCTGAATGACAGCGCTGTCACCTATAGCGCAAAGTCTGTCGGCACTGCCGATGAACGGCCGGCATTCAGCGACATCACCCGGCACTGCCTCTCCTGCCACAACGAGCAGAACAGCACCACCGCAACCTTTGCCGGCGACAGCAACATTCCCGGCAGCTATGCCTGGGACCGGGAGAGCATTGCCGCGCGCTACAGCGACAAGGGGGTCACCACTTGGGGCAAATACTCCACCCCTACCAGCAACAAGAAGCATCAGGTCATCAAGGCGCTGTCGGCCCATGGCAATGCCGCTGCCAACGAAGGGGGCTGGAGTGCTGCCGCCGGCTACGACGAGGCGATTCCAGACACCAGAAAAGCAGCTGCCGCTGTCAAGGTCGAGTGCTACGACTGCCATAACTCCCACGGCTCAGCTGTCACCGGCATCACCACCAGCTACCGCTCTCTAGCCGGCGGCTCCGGCGGCGGCCTGCTGAAGCAGACCGTTTCCGGCCGGCATGGCTATAAAAACTCCTACACCCCGTCTGCCAATGGCGCCCCGCAGAGCATGAATCCCTACAGCCAGGGGGCTGGCCTCTGTTTTGACTGTCACGAGTCAGCTGACACCATGGCCACACCATGGGGCTACAAGACGACTTTTGGAGCGGTCGAGCCGATCATGGGTTACAAGGACACCCATCGTTTCGGCCAGGGGGTAAAAGGCTCCACCTCCAGACATGCCGAAAGAGCTGGCAGAAGCGAGATTATCAGCAGCCACCTGAAAACCGGCGCCATGCTGAACTACTCTGCTGCTGTTGCCATCAACGGGCTCTGCACGCCGTGCCATGACCCCCATGGCATCAGCCGTACCTTGGGGAACAGTCGAGCCTACGCCATCCCCCTGCTGAAGGGGACCTGGCTGACCTCCCCCTACAAAGAGGACACCAAACCGAGCGGACTGTTCAGAGCCAGGCAGGCTGGCAGTGGTGGCGCCGGTCTGTCCGGAACCGCCGGGTCGCCGTTGTCAATGCAGGGGATGCAGTACAACATCGACCGCAACACTTTTGGCCCTGCCGGGAAAATTGTCGAGAATCCTGAGGATTTTGCCGGGCTTTGCCTGAAGTGCCACAAACAACTAAGACCTGTGGGTAAAAGCAAGATTGACGGCATTCACCGCTCGGTCAAGGGATGGGGGGGCAACAAGGAGCATGCCTTTCCATGCTCCAAATGTCATCAGGCTCACAACTCAGGACTGCCGCGGTTGATGCAGACCAGCTGTTTTGAAGAGGGTCCGGCCGGCCTGCGAGAAAATATCGGCATGTCGTGGCTGACTGCCAGCAGGACCGGGGATACAAAAACAATTCCCAAACCAGCATCATTAGCAGGCTTCAGAAAGGGGGGCAGCAGCAACATGGTTGGCTGTCATGTCAGGCAGTTCGGCAAAAGCAGTGCGCCGAAAGACGCAAACTGGCAGAAGAAGAGTGACTGGTAGAGCACCTTTACCGGTTGGATTTACTTTTCCAACACGCGCCACTCACGTTTTTCTACAGGAGCCTCTTTCTCAAGCGGCCTTGAAAATTTGATCACTTTAAGGGTAACCCCTTTCAGTTTTTCCCCTTTTTTGAGAGTGACCATTTCCGGTTGGAACTCCTTGGTAGTGTTCAGGAATTCTCCGGCCGACGGTTTGCCGCCACCGGCAACGCTGCGTACCTTGAGAAAAAAGGTGCCGCCGTCATTGGTGCGCAGTTGGAACCTGCCATCTTTGCCGGTCCGGTCGGAAACAAAGACCGGCCGCCCCAGACCTGAACCATTGTAGTAGGCCAGAACCAGAGCTCTTGGCACCGGCTTGCCATCGGTATCCACAACTACCCCTTCAACTGCGGTAATCCCCTTGTCTCTTTGCACCATGTCCGGCGACCAGAGAAATGCCTTCAACCTGCCAAGGGAATGGTTCTCACCACGTTTGACGGTAATGGGCAGGGCATTCCCCTGGGCATCGCCATGGAAGTAGACATACTCCTTTTCGTATGCAGGTCCGATTTCGCCGTCAGGATTCTTCCTGGCACTCTGGAGATAATAGGTCCCTTCCGCCACCTCCAGGGAAAACATGCCGTTGTCACCCACTGGTGACATGTGATCCGGCACCCGCCAGTACCTGCCTAGAGAGGGTGGAGGACCGGATTTACTGTTGTAGAGCAGGATGATCCCCTGGGCCATGGGCGTCTTGTCGTCGATGACAATCTGGCCGGAAATTGCGGCAGCAAGGCTTTCGACAGCAACCTGTGCGGCTGAAGCCGGTTGTTCTGCTGCTGCTGGCAATGAATTTGTGGAGAGCAGCATGACAATGAATAAGCAGATTTTAGCAGTAAAGTTTCGCATGTACGGAGAGTCCCTCGCAACTGTCCCAGGTTGACAGCAAGCCATGAAATGAACGTATCCAAGTGAGGATACGCTGAAAAATATCAAGTTGAGCCGCACCAGCAAAGCGAGCCAGACCTAGACGTGATTGCGCAGCATCAGCTCTGCCGGATGGGGGGCAAGATAATACTGCCCCTTGAGATACTGCTGATCATATTTGTTGACATAATGGCGCAGCAGGGTAATGGGCACTACCAAAGGAAGCAGGTTGTCATGGTATTGGCCGATTACCTCCAGCAGTTCCTGCTTTTCTGTGGCTGAAAGATATTTCTTAAAGTAGCCCATGATGTGGTGCAGCACGTTACTGTTTTTCTTTGTGGTCGCCAGCAAGGCCAGCCCCTGCATGAACAGCTGCTCGTAAGCAGCTTGCAATTCCATTGGCTTGACTCCCTTGCCGTGTGCCACCAACACCCCGAGCTTGCGGTAGATGTCCGGGCTGTGTGCCATGAGCAGCAGTTTGTGGGCTGTATGAAATTCTATAAGCCGCTCGAAAGAAAACCCCTCAGCAACAAATGTTTGCCAGCGGTGGAAACTGAAGACCCGCTCGATGAAGTTTTCCCGGAGTTTGGCATCAAAAAGCCGCCCCTCCTCCTCGACCGGCAGTAACGGGAAACGGCTGGCAAAGGCCCCGGCAAAAAGACCACTGCCAACCTTGGCAGGCATTCCCTTTGAGTCGTAAACCTTGACGCGATAAAGCCCGGAGCTGGGAGAATCTTTCTTGAAAATAAACCCGCAAAGCCCGGCTGTTTCAAGTTCAGCCAGCTTCTTTTGGCAGAAGGCAAGCATCTGGTCTGTCTTGTCAATGCGGCTGATGCGGGTCATGAGCCGCGGGGCTGCGGCATAACCTTCCAGGCGCATTGCTTCACGGGGCACCGGCATGCCTGACTCCACTTCAGGGCAGACCGGCACAAAGTTAAAGAACCTGCCGAGGGTGTCGGTAATGTAGCGATCATGCTTATGACCGCCGTCATAGCGGACTTTTTCTCCTAACAGGCAGGCACTTACGCCGACTTTGATACATTTTTCCATAAACACCCCTTTTCAATTCCCGGATACCGGGTAAACTAAAAAATGGCAGCTTTCAATTACCAATCGCTGACTTAAGACAATATCTTCGAGGTCATTCCGTAATGAAAACTGCTCTGATTCTGCTGTCAGTAGTATCCGTCTT
>VEOV01000064.1 GCA_012026855.1 Geobacter sp. | reverse complement strand
CCTCGTTACGGCGCCCATTATTTACATGGTGAAGCTCCTTATCCGGTTGCAAAGGTGATGAAATTCTATAAGCTTCTGACAGCTACTGCCTACGGAGGAAGATAATGCGGGAACTTGGTGACATCAGCGGAGCAGCCAATGTAATCAGGCTGGCAGTTGCCCCGGTTTTTCTGCTAACCGCGGTAGGTGCCTTTCTCGGGGTCATGGCCAGCCGGCTTGGCCGGGTCATTGACCGGGCGCGCGGCCTGGAAGCAAGACTCGAAGCGTCCCCCCCCGAAACAGCGCAAGGGACGCGGGATCACCTGAAAGTTCTCTCCCGGCGCGCCAGACTGATCAATATCGCCATCACCGCCTGCACGGTTACCGCCCTACTCATCTGCGCCGTCATCGCCATTCTCTTCTTCGGCTCCTACCTGGACATCGACACAACCACGACTGTCTCGCTGATCTTCATCCTGTCAATGCTTGTCCTGATGACCGGGCTGCTCTGCTTCCTCCAGGAGGTATTCCTCGCCACCCTCAGTCTAAGGATCGGCCCTAAATAGGCTCTGCCAGAGCGGCTCCTTCCTGTCCATCTTTACGTGATGGTCAGGATTGGCGGCCAGATGCAGGGCAATCCTGAATATCTGTTCAGCTTTTTCCGGATGGGCCAGTTTTTCGGCAATAGCTTCGGCAGTAAGTCCCTGACCGGGTAAAGCTGCCAGCAGATTGACCACCAGTTTCTGCAGGGTCAGCACCTGCCCCGCCGCCTTCTTGCCCGCCTCCACTCCCGGCTGGTGATAGGCGTTGATATTGACCAGCGAAGCAAACAGGCCGACAGCCCGCTCGTAAAGGGCGATCAGCACGCCGACACTGAACGGGTCAACCCTGGTCACCGTAATGGTCATTGACTCCCGGTCTGCTTCGGTGAGCGCCTCCCTGGTCCCCTGGAGGAACCCGGCAAGATAGTCGCCGGTGGTAGCTCCCGGCTCCACCATGAATGACTCTCCCTGTCGGTCCTGCAGCACCTCGATGAAGGTGACGAAAAAGTTGTTCACCCCCTCCCTGAGCTGCTGCACATAGGCATGCTGGTCGGTTGACCCCTTGTTGCCATAGACCGAAAGTCCCTGATGCACAACCTTGCCGGAGAGGTCCTTCTCCTTGCCGACGGACTCCATCACCAGCTGCTGCAGATAGCGGGAAAAGAGCAGCAGCGAATCCTTGTAGGGGAGGAGCACCATGTCACGGCTGCCGCAGCCGCCGGCAGCGTAATGCCACATGAGCGCCAGCAGGGCGGCCGTATTCTCCCGGGTAACTGCCCGCCTGGTGACCGCATCGCACTGGCGCGCCCCCTCCAGCAGCGCATCGACATCAATCCCCTGCAAGGCCGCCGGCAGAAGGCCGACAGCCGAAGTAACCGAGGTTCGGCCCCCGACCCAGTCCCACATGGGGAAGCGGGCGAGCCACCCCTGCTCCAGGGCCATCTCGTCAAGATCGCTGCCGGCGCCGGTCACCGCCACCCCGTGGGGG
>VEOV01000107.1 GCA_012026855.1 Geobacter sp. | reverse complement strand
GGAGTTGGCGGTCCTGGGCATTGCCAATGTCGCTGCCGGGTTTTCCCAGGGATTTTCCGTAAGCAGCAGCGCCTCCCGCACCCCGGTGGCCGAGGCTGCCGGCGCACAAACCCAGATGACCGGTGTTATCGGGGCACTCTGCCTGGCCATGCTGCTGATCTTTGCGCCCAAGCTGATTATGTACCTGCCGGTAGCCGCCCTCGGGGCGGTTGTTATCGCCGCCAGCATTTCAATCATGGAAATCACCGAGGTACGGCGGCTGTACAGACTGCGCCGCGGTGAATTCTACCTGTCGTTTGTCTGTTTTTTCGGAGTGGTGCTGGTTGGTGTGGTTCAGGGGATTTTTCTGGCGGTCGGCTGTGCCCTGCTGATCTTCATCTGGCACGCCTGGAGGCCCTACAGTGCCGTGCTCGGCCGGGTCGACGGGGTCAAGGGTTACCACGATGTCAGCCGCCATCCCGAAGCGCGGCGCATTCCCGGCCTGGTCATCTTCCGCTGGGACGCGCCGCGCTTTTTCGCCAATGCCGAAATCTTCAGGACCAAGGTACTGAAAGCTGTTGCCACTGCCCCGACAACAACCCGCTGTATCGCCGTTGCCGCCGAACCGGTCACCGACATTGACATTACTGCGGCTGACATTCTTGCCGAGCTGCAGGCCGAGCTGCAGGCATCGGGCATTGAGCTCTGGTTTGCCGAGATGAAGGGGCCGGTTAAGGACCGGCTGAAGCGCTACGGCCTGTTTGACAAAATCGGTGGCGAAAACTTCCTGCCGACAGTTGGCCAGATGGTTGATCATTATCTTGACCGGCATCAGGTGGCGTGGAGCGACTGGGATGAGTAGCAAGGCCAATTCCAGAGGAGAACTGACACTATGGAACTGTTCACTTTCAAGGCATTTACCTTCGGCGGCGAGCTTGACCTGAACCGCCTGGCAGGCAAACTGGGCCTGAACCGCAAGTATCGCTGGGAAGAGCCGATGAAGCTCAATCCGGTGACCTTCGCCCTGGCAGCCGGCAGCGACCAGGAGCAGGTTTATCTCTACTATTTCGGCGGAGTGGTCTTTCTCAACTGCTCAGCCGAGATCATCACCAGTTTTCTCGGCACCCTACCCCGGTATGCAGAATCCCTGAAAAAGCAGGCCCAGCTCCCCTATCAGGAAGAGTACCGGCTGGAGATCGACCCAACGAAGAAATCGCTCATTGCCAATGAGCGCACGGTCATGCCCGCCTTCAACATGGCCTTCATGGATATCATCTGTTTTGTCATTGCCAAGTCAGTGGCGCTGGAAAGAATCGAGGAGCGGATCGATGTAGTCTTTGACGAAGTTGAAGGGCTGATCAGCAATCTTGACAAGGGTAAACTGGAACTGCCGGACCGGGACATGGCAAGACTGGCTTCTTCCATTCTCAGTTTCAAATTCACCTCCATCGCCCATATCATGGTACTGGACAAGCCCGACATCACCTGGGACAACCCAGAGGCAGACCGCCTCTACACAACCATGGCCGCCCTGTTCGAACTCAACCAGCGCTACCTGGAGATCAAGCATAAATCTGAACCCCTGCTGGACATGACCGGCGTCTTCACCGGCCTGTCCCACGCCCGCCGCGCCGCCCGGCTCGAATGGATCATTATCGTGCTCATCGCCATCGAGATCGTGCTCTACCTGCTGGAAATGTTTCGCAAATAGGGTGGGGGCAGGCTGTCACTTGGCCAGCTTGGCGTTAATGACTTCGTACAACTCGTCGCTGCTCTCCGCCTTGATAACCTCGCCATCCATCAGGGCAAAAGGCCCTTTTTTGCAGGGACCGCATTTTTTGACACAATCCTTGCGCTTGATATTCAGGGAGGGATATTTCTCCTGCAGTTTTTTACATACCTTACCGGTACCTTTGTTGTTGTCGCAGAACCGTATTTTCATAAGACATCGCTCCTCTTCCAGCGGGAATTTGCAGAGGTGTTGCAAAATTACCTTCATATTATACACTTATAATAAGAAGATGTTGCAGACATGTAACAATTTGCCATAAATACAACAGTTACAATGTCTCAATTTCATAACGACTATTATCCAGCAGCAAAGGGTACAGCGTGAAAGTCCATTTAATCAGACATGCTCAGGCAGTAACAAGAACAGCTCTGTTGCCGGACGAATACAGGGCGCTTACCTGCCTGGGAAGAAAGAAGTTCCGTCAGGTTGCCGCCAGCCTGAAGAAAACCGGGATCAGCCCTGACCTGATCATATCCAGCAGCAAGATCCGGGCAGTGCAGACAGCCGATATCCTGGCTGAATGCCTGCAGTTCAACAGCGATATCATCATCTCAACCGCTTTGTCCGGTGAGCATGGTGTCGAGGCAATCGAAAAAATCGCCTCCACTTATCACGATGCGGATGAACTTGTCATTGTCGGTCATGAACCGGCTTTGGGCAGGATTGTCAGTCAACTGTTCTCCCTGCCGCCACACTGCCAGCTTTCCAAAGGGAGCACGGTTTCCATGGAGATCTTTCCGGGCAAATCCGGTCTGACTGCCGAGCTGTGCGGCGTAGTGACAGGGAGCGGCAAATATATCGGCAAGCCGGGAGCAGCGCTGGATTGGCTGAAAGAGAAGCTTTGCACCGACAACAAGGGGGAAAGATGAGCGTTTTATCCGCAAAGGAGCTGCAAAAAATCAGAGGCATTGGCGCTGCCCTTTCTGCCAGACTGCTGGCATCGGGCTGTGACACCTTTCGCAAGGTTGCCGATCTGGGAGAAGATGGGCTGAAAAAATTCAACGGCATCAACTTCAAGCTGATCCCCGACATAATCAGGCAGGCTGAAGTTCTTGCCGCCGATGCCATGCCAGACAAAGAGGAGCGCATCAAAGCTGCCGCTGCAGCATCGGATCTGCTGCGGAAAACGGCCCAGGAGCTGATCAGATCGGCAAATTCCAGGCTCGGAGAAACCCTGTCAGAGAAGCAGAAAAAGAAGCTGACAGAGGCGCTGGTCCGCTTTATCGAAGCGCTTGAATCGGTTGAACTGAAAATTGCCAGGAAACCGAAGAAAACCGGAAAAATCATCGGCAAAGCTGAAACAGAGCTGGCAGCACTTGCCGAAGCTGACTGCAAATCCCTGCAGAAGGGGCTCAAAACAGCCAGAAAATCTCTCCAACGGGTAAAAAAATGAATGTGAATCAGAAAAATGGCTGTTACCCCGGCAGACTGATAGCTGTGGAAGGGCTTGACGGGTCAGGGAAATCGACCCAGATCTACCTGCTCAAACGCTGGCTGGAAATGAAGGGGCTAAAGGTCTTCTTTACCGAGTGGAACTCCTCCCTGCTGATCAAAAAGGCCACCAGCAAGGGGAAAAAGCGGCAGCTCCTTACCCCGACCACCTTCAGCATCATCCACTGCACCGATTTTGCCGATCGCTATGAGCGCCAGATCCTGCCGCTGCTCAAGGCCGGCTACCTGGTTTTGTGCGACCGCTACATCTACACTGCCTTTGCCAGGGATGCCGTACGGGGCTGTTCCCCGGAGTGGCTGCACAGCATGTACGGCTTTGCCTGCCACCCGGACATCACCCTGTTTTTCAACACCCCCCTGCAGATCGCCCTGGGCAGGATTCTTGGCGGCAGGCCCCAGCTCAAATATCATGAGGCTGGTATGGACATGGGCTTCTCCCATGACCCCTATGAGAGTTTCAGAATTTTCCAGGGGAAGATTTATGATGAATATCAAGCCATGAAAGGGCCCTTCGGCTTTATTGAGATCGATGGCACTGCAACCATTGAAGACCAACAGAAGATAGTACGGGATTTGATCTCCGAGAGAATCGACCTCCCCTGCTTCCGCTCCAGGACAATAGGATAAAACAGATGAAATTCTACGGAAACGGCATACCGGGCATCAAGCCCGGAGAACTCACCGGCAAGCTGGTTGTCATGGAAGGGGCAGACGGCTCGGGACGCTCAACCCAGATGGAGATGCTGCGTGACATCCTGGAGAACCAGGGGCATGCCACGGTAAATGTGGGTTTAAGACGCTCCACCCTGGTCTCCGAGGAGCTCAACGAGGCAAAGCAGGGGAACATTCTGGGGGAGATCACCCGCAGTCTCTTTTACGCCACCGACTTTGCCGATCAGCTGGAAAACCGGATCATCCCTGCCCTGAAAGCCGGTTTCATCGTCCTGGCAGACCGCTACATCTACACCCTCATGGCACGGGACATTGTCCGGGGCGCAGACCGGCAGTGGGTCCGCTCCCTCTACGGCATCGCGCTGATTCCTGATCTGGTCATTTACCTCAGGGTCAGCCCCAACCAGTTGATTGAGCGCAATCTCCGAAAAAATGCCACCCTTGATTACTGGGAATCAGGCATGGACTTGGGACTGGCCCGTGACAGCTTCGACAGCTTCATCAAATACCAGCGCCTGATCCAGAAGGAATTTTCCCTGATGGAGAGCGAGTATGGCTTTACCACTGTCAATGGCAATCTTTCGGCACGGGCTGTAGCCAGGGAGATCAGCAACCGCGTTGCCGAAGCGCTGGAGTTGCAGTCATGACCAGGTCGGCCCAGGAAAAATACGAAGCCCTGCAGAGTCAGCTTTCATCTGAACTCAAGGCGCTCAGAATCTCGGTACGGGAAAGCGCCGAGAGCTTCATGCTCTGCAAAGAGGGGGAGGTTGAAAACCTGCTCGACAGCATGCTGAAGCTTTCCCCGCGGCAGCTGAAATCAGTCGCACTCTTATGGACGCGGGAGCTGCGTGACCTGAAACTCAAACCGCAAAAAGGGCGGATCAAAGATCTGAAGAAACTCGACGCCATCCTCGACAGTCTCGCCAATCATCTGATTGAAATAGATGAAACTCCGCCGGAAAAAGCGGCTCCCCGGGCAAAGAAGGCCGGTGCAACCAAAGCAGGCGTCAAGCCGGCTGCCAAGTCCGGGAAAAAATGAGAGGGGTAACTGCCGATACCCACACCTGGCTGGCTGCCAGGGCGTTCCTGCGGGAGAGATGTGATGATTTTTATCTGCAGGTTACCAAAGTCAGGGAAAGTTTCGACCCTGAGGCCATCCACGATCTCAGGGTCTCTTCCCGAAGATTACGGGAGTGGCTGGATGTCTTCGCAGCCTGTTTCAGAAAACGTCAGGTCTCTGGCCTGCGCAAGGAACTGAAAGGACTCACTACCTATCTCGGCACAATCCGCAACAGTGACGAGGCACTGCTTTTTTTCTCCGCCATGACTGCAACTGTTGCTCCGGAAAGTTCCTCTGCCCTGCAGGCAATCATTGCCGAACTACAGGCAGGCAGAGACGTGGAACTGAAGAAACTTAAACAGGAATTGAAGAGAGTCAATCCGGCTGCGCTTCTGGAGAGAATTGACGGACTCTGTCTCGATCTGAGGATGTTTGATCCTGACTCCGGGGCACTCTTTCGGCCGGTTGCCGACGCCCTGCTCAATGCTGTGGCCCAGCGGGAAAAATCAATCCTGGAGATTCTGCCGGAGGCCTTGCAGGAGAGCGCCGTACTTTCCCAGCACAGGCTGAGAATAGCCGTAAAACGCTTCCGTTACCGGCTTGAATTCCTGGCGCCAATCGCCACCCAGAACACCTACCATGAGCTGCACAGTGCCGTGAAAAAATATCAGGAAGTGCTGGGCCATATGCACGATCTTGATGTATTCGACAAAACTGTTGATGAAATTGCGGCCGCACAGACCGGAGCAGGACTGATCAAGGCAGCTATAGCCAGGCTCAGGCACGAGCTTTTCAACGAATTCATGCTTATGAACAGTAATGCACCGCTTCCCCTTATCATTGACAGAGTCCGGAGTCTCACTTGAAAGAAAAACGGCTGGCGGCCATTGATATCGGCACGAACTCCATCAGAAGCATCATCGTCGCAACCGATTCTACCGGTACCTTCCGGCTCCTTGACGATGAAAAAGCTACCGTCAGGCTGGGCGAAGGGCTGCTCGACTCTGGCAGGCTGTCGCCGGCAGCCTGCGAACGGGCTTACACCGTACTGCTGCGCCAGAAGAAGATTTTTGACGGTTATCAGGTAAATGCCGTGGAAGCGGTTGCCACAAGTGCAGTCCGAAAAGCTGCCAACGGCGCGGAGTTTATTGCCGAAATAAGAAAGCGCTGCAACCTTGACGTGGCCATCATCAGCGGCGAGGAAGAGGCAGAGCTGGCCGCCCTGAGCGCTTTCAACAACTTCGACATGGAGGGTGGCAGGCATCTGCTGGTGGATATCGGTGGCGGCAGCCTTGAGCTGGTGACAACCATCGGCAGGCATGTGGAGGAGATTTTCTCTCTGGATCTGGGTGCGGTTTATCTGTCCGAGACCTTTCTCAAGACCGAGCTGCCGACTCAGGATGCTCTCAAGCGGCTACGTCGGCATATCAGGAAAACCCTGAAAGCCGCCTTTCAGGAAGAGCGCCCGACCGTCTCCGCCATCATCGGTTCCGGCGGCACCATCACCTC
>VEOV01000237.1 GCA_012026855.1 Geobacter sp. | reverse complement strand
GGTGAACTTGCCGACCACGTACATGACGATGAAGTTCAGGGCGGCGCCAACAGTGCCGATCCCTTCCGGAGAGATGCCGAACCACCAGCCGTCCTTGTTATTGACTGCCGGGTTGACAAATTTGAAATAGGAGATGTAGGCGGCCACGAAGACTATGCCGACCAGCATGCCGGCCAGGGCGCCCTCCTTGTTGGCCTTCTTGTTGAAAATACCCATCAGGATGCAGGGGAAGAAGGAGGCCGCTGCGAGACCGAAGGCGAAGGCGACCACCTGGGCGACGAAGCCGGGGGGATAAATACCAAACAGACCGGCGATGCAGACCGCTACCCCGGCGGCGCCGCGCGCCCACCAGAGTTCCGCCTTTTCCGACATGTCCGGCGTAATAATCCCCTTCATCAGGTCATGGGAGATGGCGGCGGAGATGACCAGCAATAGACCGGCTGCAGTGGAGAGGGCGGCGGCCAGACCGCCGGCGCCGACCAGGCCGACGACCCAGTTAGGCAGCTTGGCGATTTCCGGATTGGCAAGCACCATGATGTCCTGGTCAATCTTGACTTCGTTGGCGCTCTTCGGGTCATCCCACTTGCCCTTGGCAATTTTCATGATGCCGTCGTTATTCTTGTCAACAAATTTTACCAGGCCTGTTTTTTCCCAGTTTTTGAACCAGGATGGAGCCTTGGTGTATTCGACGTTGTTGATCGATTTGATGAAGTTGGTGCGGGCGAAGACTGCCACGGCCGGGGCGGTAGTGTAGAGCAGGGCGATGCAGATCAGGGCGTAGCCGGCTGAGGAGCGGGCGTCACGCATCTTAGGGACGGTGAAGAAGCGGATAAGAATATGGGGCAGTCCGGCGGTACCGATCATCAGCGACATGGTGATGAACCAGACGTCGATGCGTGGCCTGACACCGCTTGTATAGGCGCCGAAGCCGATATCCTTCTGGATGCCGTTAAGAACGTCAAGCAGGTATTTCCCCTGGGTACCGGGGTCATTGAGGAGTTGCGCCCCTTGGGCAGAAATCTGCGACCCCATGCCGAGCTGCGGAATCGGATTGCCGGTAAACTGCAGGGAGATGAAGATCGCAGGCACCAGGTAGGCGCAGATCAGTACACAGTACTGGGCCACCTGGGTGTAGGTGATTCCTTTCATGCCGCCCAAGGTGGCGTAGAAGAAGACCAGGGCCATGCCGATGATAACGCCGGTGTTGATGCCGACCCCCATGAAACGGGAGAAGACCACGCCGACGCCGCGCATCTGTCCGGCCACATAGGTGAAGGAGACGAAGATGGCGCAGAGAAGAGACAGTACTCGCACCGTATTGGAGTAATAGCGGTCGGCCATGAACTGGGGAATGGTGAACTTGCCGTATTTGCGCAGGTAGGGGCCAAAGAGCATGGCGAGGAGCACATAACCGCCGGTCCACCCCATCAGGTAAAAGGAGCCGTCCCTCCCCATGAAGGAGATGAGGCCGGCCATGGAGATGAATGAGGCGGCCGACATCCAGTCAGCGCCGGTGGCCATGCCGTTCATGTAGGCGGGGACTGACTGCTCTGCGGCGTAAAAGTCGCCGGTTGATTTTGCCCGGGAGGCATAGGCGATGTAGATGTACAAGGCAAAGCTTGCCCCTGTAATAATCCAGGTCCAGGTAAGAATATCCATAGGTTGTCACCTCGTGATGTTAGTTATGGTGCTTGTGGCACTGGGCCAAATGTACCCGTCAGTCCCCTTCATGGACGTCATATTTGATGTCCAGTCTGTTCATCAGCCAGACATAGGTCCAGATGAGAATGACAAAGATAACCATCGACCCCTGATTGGCAAACCAGAAGCCGAGGGGCATGCCGCCGACCATGAAGGCGTCAAGCTGATCGACGACCATGATGCCACAGAAAAATGAGACGAAGAACCAGATGGCTAGATGAACCATGATAATCACCAGGTTCTCTTTCCAATACGCCTGTAACTCTTTTGTTGCGTGAATTGACATTTTGTTTTCCTCCGTTCTGTTGATTGACAACTTCGCATGGGTTCATCAGAGACGTTTTTCAGATCGACCTCCTTTCTCAGATTTTTGAAGCACTACTATGCGGGGCAGTAGCCGAATTTGCCCGACAGGAGATTTGCGCTCGCTTGTAAAGAGGGGATGATTTCCTTTTCCAAACGGTCGGCAAGCACCCTGAATGAGGGGCCGATGAGGGTGATAGCGCCGACAACCCTGCCGGTATAGTCGCGGATAGCCACGGCGACGCTGATGACACCGTCACCCAGCCCGCCAGCATCAACGGCAACTCCCTTGGTGCGAATTTCACGGAATTCTTCGTCCAGTTTTTCAAGCTCCATGGAGCCCTTTCTTTTGAAGCGTCGCCAGACAACGTCGCGCGAGTCGAACGACTTCATCACCTTGCCGGCGGCGTTGGTAAGCAGCGGAACCATTCGTCCCAGCAGTGAAACTGTTTTGACCTGCTGGCCGCAATCGCCCATGTCGAGGAACAGTACATCATCGTCCTTGAGTACAGTCAGGTAGACATCTTCATTAAGTGTTCTGGCCAGATCTTCGAGAATCGGGTGTGCATAATTAACAACGCTCTTGTTTTTCATCATTTTCTGAGCAAGGGTTACCGAGCAGAAGCCGAGCCGGTAGACTCCCGCCTTCTCCCCGCGCTCTACCAGTCCCTTGGCGAGCAGGGTCTGAAGGATGCGAAACGTGCTGTTGCGGGTCAGGTTAACGTGGGTCGTCAGTTGCGCCAAGCTGACGCCAGCTTCGTTCTCGGCAAGGATTTCGAGTAGTTTGAGTGCGTTATCAACGGTTTTGATCGAGTAGTCGCGATCTGTATCAGCGTTACGTGCTTGCATGATTGAGTGCTCCTTTCTGTGAGCATGTTAATGTTGCTGTTGGATAAACGGCTACGCCGTTGCGGCGGCATAACATCCTGCAATTAACAGATGATCACGGCCGAAAAACGGCGCAATCCAGCAATTGGATGCACTACAGCTAAAGAGTGTCTGAGATGAAAATCAGGCTATGACAGAAGTGGTGAGGGTGGGGCGCGTTCGTGAAGCGGGGAGCTGATGGCATCGAAGTCGAATGCTAATTGAATGGGATGGTGCTGTGTAACGGTTTTTTCAAAAACTAAGGTAGTTGGGGCATGGTGGGTGAAAGTTGCGGAACGCTTTTGGACTACTACTGCAGCAGAGTTAAGTTTAGTGGTTCTTTGGAGCTCACAATTCGGCTTGAAGTCAGGGCAACTGTCACCTGTGAATGAAAGAGGCGCGGTCAGAATCAGGGTGAATATTAATATGCGGGAAAAATATCGCAGCATTCAGTTTACCCCTGCCACTCCGGTTACAATATACCCTCGTTATAATGCCAAAGTTTAATTTCACGTTGGAATTTATAACAAGTTTATATTTATGGCAACATATTTTTTTAATGACTGAGCAAAATAATGCAAAGCAACTACAAACAGCTGAAATAAAACGATAAAAATATGCATTTCAAATAAAATTAAGATGTATTTACGCGCATCCAGATAATTGTTACCGCTAAAACGCCATAATATGCTGACTTCTATGGTGAGGGCGATGTAATGCTAAAAAAATGCTTGCTTTGTAATGTCCTGAAATCAAATGAATAAATCATGCCGTCGAGTCAATTGAGGGAGATGACGTTGTTTTATTGAAGGTGGAGAGTGAAGCAGGGACGGCTGAATTGAAATTGAGTTGCCATGTGCAGCAAATTGGGAATACTATCAGCAGGTTGCTAGCTGCTGCATTGAGGAGATGTTATGCCTGACAATGTATTGCATGAAGATAGTTTCTTTTTTATGCCGGTTGATGCAATCTGCCACCGCCCGGCTATAACCTGCTCGCCAGCTGCCGGACTGGTGGAAATGGCCCGTCAGCTGACAGCGCACAATATATCCGGGATTGTTGCAGTTGAAAACGATCGACCTGTTGGCGTTGTTTCTCTCCGTGACCTGCGTGATCTGATAGCCGCTTCTGTTGATGACATCAAGTCGATGAAAGTGGCGGATATAATGAAGACCTCCTTGATTACAATCCGCTGCAATGATTACCTGTTTAAGGCCATATTTCTGATGGCCAAACACAATATCCACCGTTTAATTGTGCTCGACGCAGACGACAAGTTGTCCGGCGTCCTTACCGACACCGATCTGCTACGTATCCAGACACGAAGCCCTCTTTACCTGGTGCAGGAGATTGAGTCCGCCGCTACTGTCGATCAGTTGCGCACCATTGGCCAAAAGATGATCGGCATGCTCCAGTATGCGGTCAAAACCAATGCTGATGCCCAGAGCCTGATTCAGCTGATCGCCCATTTTAATGATGCCTTCACTCAGCGTCTGATCTTGATCCTGGAAATGCTGGAAGGGGTGTATCTTCCAGCTGGTGCCGCCTATCTCGCTCTGGGCAGCGAAGGCCGGCAGGAGCAGACCCTTCGTACTGACCAGGACAGCGCCATTGTATATAGAGATGATCTTCCCCCAGAAGACCTGGTTGCCGTGCGCCGTTTTGCCGAAAGGATTGCCGCTGCCCTGGACAGTGTCGGCGTGCCGCTCTGCCCCGGAAATATGATGGCCAGCAATCCGGAATGGTGCCACAGTATTGCGGAGTGGAAGCAGTTGACGGAGCAGTGGATTACTCAACCGGGGCCCGATGCTACGGTCTGCTTCGGTGTTTTTCAGGATCTGCGGGTGTTGCATGGCGACAGCTCATTCGAGCGTGAACTGCGTGATCATATTTGCGTGACGGCGCGCAAGTTCTCGCTATTCTTTCCCGGGATGGCGCGCAATATTGTCCGCTTCAAGCCGCCACTCGGCATGTTCGGCCGGTTCAAGGTGGAAAAGGCGGGGGAGCAGCGCGGTAAGCTGGATCTCAAAAAAGGAGGGCTGTTTGCTCTTTCCCGGGGAGTGAGCCTGGTTGCCCTGGAGGCAGGTATCATGGGGGGGACAACCTGGGAGAAGCTGGAAAAGCTGCACCATCTCCATCTGATTTCGGATCACGACCTGGAGACAATCAGTGAAGCGTTTACCTTCTTGATGCGAATGCGCCTGGTTAAGCAGCTGATTGCCATCGCTTCCGGAAAAAAACCGGGAGATTTTGTCGATCCACTGGTGCTGAGGGAGGGTGAACGGGATCAGCTCCGGGCGGCTTTCAGTGGAGTTGAATCTCTGCTGCATATTCTCAAGAGCCGTTACCAGCTAGAAATGATGGCGCGGTGACAACTGCCTGTAAAAGAGTGTTTAAACAAATGGCGAGGAATTGATTTCCTCGCCATTTGTTTAAGGTTGTATGACTAGCCTAGTATCCCAGCAGCCGCGGCAGCCAGAGGCTGACAATCGGTACGTAAGTAATCAGCAGCATGAAGCCGATCATGGCGATGAGCCATGGCATCACCGCAAGCGTCAGTTCCGAAATTCCCATTTTGGTAATACCGCTGGCAACGTAAAGATTCAGGCCCACAGGCGGATGGCACATGCCAACCTCCATGTTGACCGTGATCAGCACGCCGAAGTGGATCGGGTCTATGCCGAGCTGCATGGCGACTGGGAAGAGAATCGGCGCCAGTATGAGGATGATGGAAGAAGGCTCCATGACGTTGCCCGCCAGCAAGAGCAGTACGTTGGTAACCAGCAGGAAAGCAACCACACCCAGATTGTGCCCCAGTATCCAGTCCGCCATCAGCTGCGGGATGTTCTCATGGGTCATCAGGAAGGAGAAGAGCACCGCATTGGTGATGATATAAAGGAGCATGGCGGACATGCTGGCCGAGTCAAGCAGTACTTTCGGGATCTTGGCAAAAGGCACATCGCGGTAAATAAATACTGCCACAAAGAAGGCATAGACCGCACTCATGGCAGCTGCCTCCGTCGGGGTGAACATGCCGGAATAAATGCCGCCAAGGACGATGACGATCAGCATCAGCCCCCAGACGCTGTTCTTGAAGGCTATGAGGCGCTCACCCCAGGTTGCCTTGCGAGCCCGCGGATAGTTGTTTTTGCGAGCGATCCACCAGGCAACAACTCCCAGCAGTGTAGCCAGCATCAGGCCGGGGATGACTCCACCCATGAAGCGCCCGCCGACCGAGGAGTTGGTGGCGACACAATAGATAACCATGGGGATTGAGGGTGGAATCAGAATGCCGAGCGACCCTGAGGTGGTGATGACCCCGGCACCGAAACGCTTGGGGAAACCGGCCTTGACCATTGCCGGCATCATGATGGAGCCGATGGCGACGACGGTGGCCGGGCTCGAACCGGAGACGGCAGCAAAGAGGGCACAGGAGATGACGCCGGCTAAGGCCAGACCGCCATACCAGTGGCCGACCATGGAGGTGGCGAAGTTGATCATTCTCTTGGCCACGCCGCCGTGGGTCAGGAAATTGCCGGCAAGAATAAAGAAGGGGATTGCCATGATCTCGAATTTTTCAATTCCTGTGAACAGCTTCATGGCGACTGCTTCGGTCGGAATTTCGGTAAAGAAAAAAAGGAACGACAGAACGGTAAGGCCAAGTGCAATGGAGATCGGCATGCCTGTCAGCATTAGTGCCAACAATATGGCAAAGACGATGCCGGTGCTGCCCAGCATGGCGATGGCAGCCAGTGCTGCCGCTATGCAGAGGATCCATTTGGTAGCCTTTGGCTTGGAAAACTGTTCCCATCCGGCGACAGGCATACTCATTTGGCACCTCCATCAGCTGCTTTCTTGTCAAATTTGCGCTCCTCGTAAGCTTCGAGCACCTCGGTGGCATCAACAACTTCATCCAGTCCATCAACAGCTGCGTGGTCGTGATGGGGCAGCTGGCCGGTCTTGAGGAAGTTCCAGCCGGTCTGGAGGAACCGGAAACACATCAGGTAGGAGCCGAGGGGCACTGCCGAGTAGATAATCCAGGTCGGCCATTCCAGGTCAGGAGTGGTCGGCCCTTGGGGGACATCACCGACAGGGATGTTGAGCAGGGTGAAGGTGGCATAGTGCATGCCGTTTTCCCAGACAAAGCGTGCTCCAAGAGTACCAATGATGCCAGTGAAGAGCGCCCCCCCCGCAATGGCAATCAGTACGGTTTTCAGCCGCCATGATTCTGGCAGGCGGGTCACCAGGACATCCACACCAACATGGATGCCGGTGCGGACGCCATAGGCGGCGCCGATCTTGGCCATCCAGACGAACATGTAGATGCACAGCTCCTGTGCCCAGCCCATGTTAATGGATAGCAGCCAGTCCTGCAGGCCGGGGATCGGCAACCCCGAGGAATAGCGGTGCACAACTGCGGCGAAAATTACCAGTGTGGCCGCGCCGATAAGGAAGGTGATGATCACTTCTTCCAGGTGGTCGAGATATTTCATCATTGTACGTCTCCTGAGAGTTCATGAAAAAGGCCGCTGCTAAATCGCAGCGGCCTGTGAAGCTGGCGCCGCCTTACTAGTTAGCCTTATAGCCGGTTTCTTTATAAACTTCTTTGACAGTTTCGGCGCCGATGCGGCTCATGTTTTCTTTGTGGGCTTTATCCATCGCCTTTTTCCAGGCAGCCTTTTCCTGTGCCGTTAGAGTGACGAATTGCGAACGGCCGGATTTCTTCACTGCGGCCAGAGCTTCGTCATTGTCCTTCTTGGCGACGTCGTTGGCAAATTTGGTGGCATCTTTCATACAGGCTTCCAAAGTAGCACGGATATCCTTTGGCAGCCCTTCCCAGAACTTCTTGTTAACGATGACGGCATAACCAAGGTAACCATGGTCGGAGAGGGTCACGTACTTCTGAACTTCATGCATCTTCTGGGTGTAGAGGTTTGACGGCGGGTTTTCAGTGCCGTTGACAACACCGGTCTGCAGGGCCTGATAGACCTCGGAGAAGGCCATGGTCTGCGGAATGGCTCCTACTGAGCGCATTTGCGACTCAAGTACCTTGGAAGACTGGATGCGCATCTTCTGGCCCTTGAAATCATCAACTGATTTGAGTGGGTTGTTGGCACTCATCACCTTGAAGCCGTTATCCCAGTATGCCAGGCCGAGAATGCCCTTCGGCTCCAGTTTCTTGAGGAGCTTGGCGCCAATAGGCCCCTGGGTGACCTTGTGCAGTTCTGCATAACTGTCGAAAATGAAGGGGAGGTCGAAGACCTCGAAGTCTTTCACGCCAAGTGGGCCGAATTTGGCCAGAGACGGGGCCAGCATCTGCACGGCGCCCAGTTGCAGGGCCTCCATTTCTTCCTTGTCCTTGTAAAGCTGGCTGTTCGGATACACTTCTACTTTGACTGCGCCTTTTGTCCGCTGTTCGGCTATTTTCTTGAAATAGTCGGCTGCCTGCCCTTTAGGGGTGTTCTGGGCAACGACGTGGCTGAACTTGATGACAATCGGTGCTGCCAGGGCATTGGTGGCAAATGCGGTGAGGGCTGCGGCTGCTAACAGGGTCTTCAGTTTCATGTTTTTCTCCTTTTCGGTGGTTGATTCCTAATGGTGCAAAAACTATAGCACAGTTTTGCCATGATGATCGGTGTAGCCAAATAAATAGACTACTGTTCTAAAGCAATGATGGTGCCAAGTTTTTAATTTTTGTAAGTAACTATAAATACTGAGATATTTTCGGCGAGATTAGGTTAGTGGCGGGGTGTGTGGCGGATTTCAGCCACTTGGGGGTGGCAGTTTTCAGCCAGAAGTGACCGGGTGAGCAGCTTCCATCTTGCTGACCCCTTCGGCGGCCGCAAGTGCCAGGAGGAGCAGTGACGTTATGATGATTGTAATCCCCTGCCACCCCCATTTTACCCAGAAGAGGCCGCCGATGGTACCTGAAAGGCTCGACCCCTGATAGTAGGCGAACAGGTAGAGTGAGGTTGCCTGCGCCCGGGCAGTGACGGCCCGTTTGCCGACCCATCCCGAGGCAATGGCATGGGCGCCGAAGAAGCCGCAGGTGAAGATGCCGATGCCGGTGATAATCCAGATCAGATTTGCATGGAGGGTCAGAGCTGTGCCGAGCAGCATACTGCCGATGGAGAGCCGCAGCATGACGGTTCGCCCGAACCTCTGCAGGAGTTGCCCCATGAAGGATGAACTGAGTGAGCCGGTGAAGTAGACGAGGAAGATCATGCTGATGCTCGACTGGCTGAGATTGTATGGCGGGGCGAGCAGCCTGAAAGTGATGTAGTTGTAGAGGGTTATGAAGCCCCCCATCGCCAGGAAGGCGATGGCAAAGAGCAGTACCATGGCCGGGTCCTTGAGATGCGTCAGCAACGAGGTGTAAAGATAGCCTGCCTTGAAGGGGCGCCTGACGAACTTGGCCGGTGCCGGCAGAGTAAAGAGAAACAGTACCGCCAGCACCAGCATGAGGCAGCCGATAAAGGCGATGCCGGTTCGCCACGGCAGGTAGTCGGCAAGTATGGCTGAAGAGATCCTGCCGGTCATGCCGCCGACGGCGTTGCCGCTGATGTAGATGCCAATGGCACTGTTGATGGCACGGCTGTCCATCTCTTCGCCAAGATAGGCCATGGCTACCGACGGTACCCCGGCCAGTACGAACCCCTGGAGGAAACGGACCGTCAGCAGCGCAGCAAAACTGTCACAGAAAAAGGTCAGCATCGCCAGCAGTGAAGTCAGAAACAGCGCGACTGAGATCAGCGGCTTGCGTCCGGTTGTTTCCGAAAGGGTACCGGCGATCAGCATGGCAACGGCCAGTGTCCAGGTACTGATGGAGAGCGGCAGGCTGCCGATGGCAGGGGAGACGCCGAACTCCCGGCTGAAGAGGGGCAGGAGCGGCTGGACATCGTAAAGGGTGACGAATGTTACAAAACCGGCAATAAAAAGTGCCAGATTGGCCCGGCGATACCTGCTTGAGCCATGGGCGATCGGTCTGCTCACGGGGCGATTCCCAGTTTCTCCATCTTGTAGCGCAGTGTTCCACGGGGGATTTTTAGCAGGTTGGCTGCCTGCAGAACGTTGCTGCCGGAACTTTCCAGGGCGGCAAGTATCAGGTCGCGCTCAAAGCGGCAGACCGCCTCTTCCAGGCCGGATTCAAAATCAGCGGCATTACCGGCTCTTCTGGTATTGGTTTTTCCGTAGGCGGCAAGCTCTTCCGGCAGGTGCTGGGGCAGGAGCAGCGGGCTGTTGTGCATGATGCAGATCCGTTCGATGCTGTTCTTCAGCTCCCTGATATTCCCCGGCCAGGAATAGGCGGCCAGCAGCCGCATGGCTTCAGGGTCAACGTCGTTAAAGTCACGTGAATACCTGCGGGCGTACAGTTCCAGGAAGAACTTGACCAGGGCCGGGACGTCCTCGCGCCGCTCCCGCAGCGGTGGAATATGGATCGGGAAGACATTCAGCCGGTAAAACAGGTCTTCGCGGAAGTCCCCTTGCTGGATGGCCTCCTTGAGATTCCGGTTGGTGGCGGCAATCACCCGCACAT
>VEOV01000095.1 GCA_012026855.1 Geobacter sp. | reverse complement strand
TGATTCGGCGACCACCGTGAGCTACTCGCTCATGAGCGTCGGCAGCTTCAGATGTGTATAAGCGACTGTTTCTGTTGATTGTGGGTACCATCCAATCGGGGGTTGCCAGGGGGTATTATGGCGAAGCTGACATCATGGCGCTCCATGGGTGGATGGCTGCCCGCCTGGCTGGAGACGATGCCCGGATAGATGCCTGGTACTACTGCCCGCACCACCCTGAGCACGGTGAAATCAGTGACTGCGACTGCCGGAAACCGTTCCCCGGCATGTTGCTGCAGGCCGCCGCCGAACATGCAATCGACCTGACCTCTTCCTGGATGGTGGGGGACAAGGATGCTGATATTGAAGCCGGCATTGCCGCCGGTTGCCGGCCGCTCCTCGTGAGAACCGGTTATGGCGCCAGACATGAGGCCAAGGTTGCCCAAGACGTGGTTGTCGTTGACACGTTGCTGGCTGCAGCCGAGTACATTCTTGCCAATACTCAACCTTGAGGAGATCTAAAGTGTCTATTACCAAAGGGATTCTACTGGCAGGCGGGGCAGGGAGCCGGCTCTATCCGCTGACTCTGGTGGCCAGCAAGCAGCTGCAACCGGTCTATGACAAGCCGATGATCTATTACCCGCTGGCGACCCTGATGATGGCCGGGATAAATGACATTCTCATCATTTCCACCCCCCATGATACACCCCGCTTCGAGGCTCTGCTGGGAGACGGTTCCCGCTGGGGCATCAGCATCTCCTACAAGGTTCAGCCTGAGCCGAACGGCATTGCCCAGGCGTTTCTCATCGGGGAGGAGTTCATCGGCAGCGATCCGGTGGCACTGATCCTCGGTGACAATATCTTTTACGGCAAGATGGGGCTGGACCGGCTTACCCAGGAGTTTACCTCCGGCGCCAGAATCTTCGGCTATTATGTCAACGACCCCGAACGCTACGGTGTGGTGGAGTTTGATGGTGACGGGCGTGCCATCGGCATCGAAGAGAAACCGTCAAAACCAAAATCCCATTACGCTGTTCCGGGGCTTTACCTCTATGACAACAACGTTGTCAGCATTGCCAAAAGTATTGCGCCTTCGGCCCGGGGTGAGTTGGAGATCACCGATGTCAACCGGCAGTACCTTGAAAACGGGACGCTGATGGTGGAGAAGCTGGGACGCGGCATCGCCTGGCTTGATACCGGCACCCACCAGAGCCTGCTGGAGGCGAGCCACTTCATCGGGACACTCGAAGCCCGTCAGGGGCTGAAAATAGCCTGTCTGGAAGAGGTGGCGCTCAGGATGGGTTATATTGACTGCCGCAAGATGGCAGAGGTAATTGAGCAGACGCCAAAGTCAAGCTACCGGGAATACCTGGTAAGGGTTTATAACGAATCAGGCCTTTGCGGGCAATTTGGAGGTCAGGCGTGAGCAGTGTGCCGCAATATCGTGACGGTGTCATCCATGATGTCATAATAAAACCGTTGTCAAAATTCAACGACCAGCGTGGCTGGCTGTCCGAGCTGTTCAGGAGTGATGTTCTGCCGGAAGGGTTTAATGTAGAGATGGCTTACATCTCCATGACCGTTCCCGGAGTTGCCCGTGGACCACACGAGCATATTGACCAGACTGACTATTTCTGTTTCCTTGGACCGGGGACTTTCAAGGTGTATCTCTGGGATGCCAGGCAAGGATCACCCTCCTATGGCACGAAGCAGGTTGTCTGCTGCGGTGTGGATGAGCCGTTGTCCATGACGGTCCCTCCTGGGGTGGTGCATGACTACCGGAATATCAGCCAGGAAAACGGCATTGTTTTCAACGCCCCTGACAGGCTTTACGCCGGCAAGGGGAAGACGGAACCGGTAGATGAAATCAGGCACGAAGACGACCCCGGTTCACCGTTTTTCCTGGACTGATTAATGTTCGAACTGTTCAAAAAGAAGAGGGCTCTGTTATGTGCCGGCGTCGCAATGATCGCCGCGCTGCTGGTATATTCATATAACCTTAAAGGCAGAGAAAATACCAACCTCTTCGAGAAAGCCGTGCTTACCCTTTCCGCCCCTCTAATGGGAACTCTGGCAGATATTAACAGGAGTTGCCTGTCATTCTGGGATGATTATATCTCCATAGTGTCGGCAAAGCGGGAGAATGCGGCTCTCAGGGAGTCGGTCCGTCGCCTTAACAGCCGTCTGGCCGACAGTCAGGATGCCCTGCTTGAAAATGAGCGGCTGAAAAAACTGCTGGCCCTCAGGACTTCCGTCAGAATCCCCTCAGTGGCTGCCAATGTAATAGGCGAGGAGAGCGCTCCCTGGTACCGGTCGATCATTGTCGACCGGGGCTCGGTTGACGGGCTTGCCGAAGGGATGCCGGTTGTTGCCACCAGCGGCGTTGTCGGCAGGGTGATCAAGGTCGCTCCCAGCAGTGCCAGGGTGCTCCTGCTTACCGATCACGCCAGCTCCATAGCCGCCATTATTCAGCGCTCCAGGGCACGGGGTGTGCTCAAAGGGAAGGGGGGCAATGCCTGCTCCATGGAGTTCGCCATCAGGGAGGATGACGTCAAGGTCGGTGATCTTGTCACGGCCTCCGGTATCGGTGGCATTTTCCAGAAAGGCACTGTTCTCGGCGAAGTCACCATGGTGAAAAAGGGTGAGTTCGGCATGTTTCAGACCATAGACGTAAAGCCTGCAGTAAATGTTTCCCACCTTGAAGAGGTGCTTGTCCTGCTCCGCTCCGGTGATTAGCCGTGAGGAACCACTGACTGCCCATACATGAATCAGGAAAACTCCCATAAATTACATAACGGCTCACTTCCCTGGCAGCCCGGTACCCTGCCGCTGATGCTGGCTCCCATGCAGGGGCTTACCAACCAGGCGCTGCGGGGCTATTTTATCGACAGGGTCAAGCCTGACCTGGTTTTTACCGAGTTCATGCGGGTCAATGCGGCGGCGGCGGTGAAACGGCTGGCGCCGGCCGATCTGCGGCAGATGGCGGAGTTTGAAGCTGGTGTGCCGTTGGTAGTGCAACTGGTCGGCCATGGCCGTGAAGCATTGGTGTCTGCCTCTCTGGCGGCCCAGGCTGCCGGTGCGGTGCATCTGAATCTCAACATGGGGTGCCCGTACGGTCGGATGACCAGCGGCCTGACTGGCGGCGGCATGCTCAAGCGGCCGGAAGAACTTGTCGAGGTTATTCCGGCTTTACGCGATTCGGTCAAGGGGACTTTCTCCGTCAAGCTGAGGGCCGGCTACGAAGAGCCGGAGCAGATCTTCAACCTGCTGGAGCTGTTCGAGTCTGCCGGAGTGGATTTCCTGATCTTGCACCCGCGCACCGTGGTGCAGGAGTATGAAGGTAGCGCTGACCACGGCATTACTGCCAGGGTGGTGGCGGCTACCCGCCTGCCGGTGATTGCCAATGGCGATATTCGCACGGTGGCCGAAGGCGAGGCGGTGCTGCGGCATACGGCCGCTGCCGGGCTGATGCTGGGGCGAGGGGCGATTGCCGACCCGCTGCTGTTTCTCCGCCTGCGGGGCGAGGCTGACGGCCAGCCCCCCCTGGATGTGCGTCTGGCAGAGCTTGGCTCATATCTGCGGGCGATCATGGCACGTTACACAAAGCTGTTTTGCGGGGATATGCAGGTGCTGGGCAAGTTGAAGGCGATTGTCAAACATATGGATGATGACGACATGGCCAGGCTGCTGCGCAAGCTTGCCCGGGCCGGCAGCCTGGCGGAGTTTGCCGCTCTGCTGCCCGGATAGCTCATAAAAAAAGCCCGCTTAGTGCGGGCTTTTTCGTGCAGTTGCTATCTTACCGAGTCTTCCGGGTAGGCACCGATGTGGTGGATACTGAGGTCGGCACCGGCAAACTCTTCATCATCGTTCAATCTGATGCCGACGGTTTTCTGCAGCGCACCGTAGACAATGAACC
>VEOV01000208.1 GCA_012026855.1 Geobacter sp. | reverse complement strand
GGCCTGAAACTCACCCGCCTACGCCAAGGCTGCGGCGGGTTCAGACAATCAGGCCGGTGGCCGCTCCATTTCGCCTACAGCGGCTGGTGTTCGGACACATTCGCTCCGTTGGCGCGGCCCCCCTCACGGATTCACAATTCCATAAGCATTTCGATTTGACAAAAACCCTGTTGATAGCGTATACGATTGGCTCCAAACTTATCAGTTTAATGAAAAACTCAGGTTGTTCAAAAATAGTCAGGTCGTCGCACCCGCAGAGAGCCCTGCGGCGGCGTAGCAGCGCTACGCCGCACAAAGGGGCTTTCGAGGACGGCGGCGAGATGGCTGTTTTTGGGCAACCTGTCAGGAAAAGAGATCCCCTATGATGAACCTGAAACCCGAAGTAGTTGCCCAGCTGGAGCGTGTCCTTGGCTCCGTCGAGATGCTCCTCCCCCGCACCGTCAAGCCGGTTGACTGGTCCAGCTGCTATGCTGCCAACTGGCGGCGCCACTCCTTTTCCGGCTACCTGGAACCGGTGAAAGTGACCGATACCACCACCCTAGACGAGCTGCTGGGGGTGGAAGAGCAGAAAGCGGTGATGATCAACAATACCCGCCAGTTCCTGGCCGGACTGCCGGCCAACAACGCCCTGCTCTGGGGTTCGCGGGGCACCGGCAAGTCCTCCATAGTTAAAGCACTGCTTAACTCTTTTGCATCTAAAGGGATGAGAATTATCCAGATTGAGAAAGAGGACCTGATCTATCTGTCAGACATTTTCAGCGCCATAGA
Source organism: Geobacter sp. (assembly GCA_012026855.1). GTDB lineage: Bacteria > Desulfobacterota > Desulfuromonadia > Geobacterales > DSM-12255 > VEOV01. The sequence goes on along the minus strand of VEOV01000208.1, from coordinate 7,540 downwards.
GGATCTCCCCTACCGCTTCATCCTGCTCTGCGACGACCTTACTTTCGAGGTGGGTGAACTGAGTTACAAGATGTTGAAGAGCGCCCTGGACGGCTCGGTTTATTCGCCGCCGGAGAACGTGCTGATCTACGTTACCTCCAACCGGCGCCATCTCCTGCCGGAGTATGAAACCGACCATATCGGCGGCAAGTTCGTCCATGGGGAGCTGCAGCAGAGTGAGGCCATGGAGGAGAAGGTCTCCCTCTCCGACCGTTTCGGCCTCTGGGTGGCCTTCTACGCCTTTTCCCAGGACCGCTACATCGATGCAGTGCGTCTGGCCATCAGCCGCGAGGCACGGGAGCGCCACGTAGAAATCCCGTTCACCCCGGAACTGGAGCAGGAGGCCATCAAGTGGTCCCGCGACAAGAGCAAGCGCTGCGGCCGCACCGCCTACCAGTTCGCCAAGAACTACGTCGGCCGCTACCTGTTGCCAAAGAATGATATCTGACAGGAAATATAAACGCCCGGCAGCATGGTTTAAAGCCACACTGCCGGGCGCAGATTTTATTGGCTGTTCTAACGCAGCTACTTTATCAGTTTTTTTAGCTCATCGATCTGTTTTTGCTGTTCCTTGATCGCCTCGATCAGCACCGGAATGATCTCGGTGTAAGCGACTGCCTTGGTGCCGTCCGGGGCGGTATTCACCACCTCAGGCAGCACCTTCTCGATCTCCTGGGCAATGACGCCGTAGTGGCGGCCTTGCTGGAAATGCTTCTCCGGATACTCCCCTGTTTTCCATTCATAGCTGTATCCAGACAGCTCCTTAACTTTGTCTATTGATGAGTTGATCGGTGCCAGATTCGTTTTGTAACGGGCATCGGATGTCAATACCGGTGAATTGTTGGAACCGATAGTCCCCTGGACATCAAGTGCGAATGCCGGGGTTGCGGTCCCAATGCCAACGTTACCGGCAAAGTAGCTCGGAGCTGACACATCGGCGGCGTAAAGTGACCACTTGTTGGTCGCCTGGACAGCCCCCAGGTATATGCCATAACCGGTAGTGACTGTGCCGGATAGGTTGGAAATCGCCGGAATGGCCGCATTGCCAACGGCAAGGCCGTAGGCTGTGGTAATGGTTCCGGTTGAACGATTTAATACATCGGCATAGACACCATATGTAGTCCCAACGCTTCCGGTGCTCCAGTTTAGACCACGGCTGGAAGTCGCATACTGTGTCGTGACAGAGCCAGTCGAATAGTTTGAGGCAATTGCGTAAGAACCATACTGATTATTCACCGTCGCGACAGAGTTATTGTTGGCCTGTAAAATTCCGCTATACTGATTCGAAACTCCACCGGTAGCGGAAGGTTTTAAATTTGCAATTGAATTTATGCCGTACTGATAAGTAATGGCTCCACTCCCATGGTTTAGGGCGCGTACCGTCAATGCAATTTGTTGTGCAAGTACACCGCTACCATTGTGATCCACAAGATAGTCTCCACCGGTTAACCCACCATAATTTTTGTTGGAAGTTGCCGGGGTAAATACTTCAACCTCAGTACCGTAATTGTACGCCGAACTGTTGCCGGCAACATTCGGCTGATTGACGATGTATAGCGATGCCTGTCCCCCTGAAGTTTGGGCAGGTGCATCGTTAATTCTCAGCTTTATGTCCTGATACCCGGAATAGATTCCCCCTGTGATGTTGTCGCCAATGGTGAGTCTGTTTCCGGGAGCAGTAGTACCTATCCCGACATTGCCGTCCACTAGCAAATCTCCATTGGCTGCCAGAGCCTGCGTGGCAAGCAACATTATCCCGGTAACTGCAATTGCCGCTCTGTTTTTCATCGTCACTCCCTCCATTAGATATTTCGATCTGATTATTGACTCACGCGAATGTTTTTCAGTTTGACCGTGCCAGTGGCGATGTGCGGTGCGCCGTGGAGTATTGTTTTATCCTGGTTGTCCGTAAAGCCGCACAGGTAGCCGCCGTCCAGGGTTATTGATTTGGTTCCCCCGGCAATAAGGCTTTCAGTAATGTCGATTCCTAGAATCAGGATAGTGTCGCCGTCCACGGCGGCATCATAGGCGGCCTGGACAGTTGGATAGTCGCTACTGCCGATCCGCGCCGGTGAACCGCAGGATCCAATGGTGACATCGTAACTGTCGGTGTTGGAACCGTATGAGTTGGTTGCAACCAGGCTCACGGTGTAGGTGCCGGGTGCCTTGTAGATATGAACAGGCGGGTTCTGCAGGCTGCTGGTGGCGCCATCGCCAAAGCTCCAAACCCATGAACTGGAATTTATGGAGTTATTTGTGAAGGCCGCCGTGGCCGGTGCAGAGCCGGACGACAAGGTGGCGCTGAAACTGGCGGTCGGCAGCAAGGCAAAAGTAGCGGTTATGGCCACGTCAGCCGACAGAGTAAGCGAGCAATCGCCCGTGCCGGCACAGAGTCCGCCAGACCAGCCAGTGAAGGTTGAGCCGCTGTTGGGGTTTGCGGTCAGAGTTAAGACAGATTCAGGCGTGAACGCAGCAGTACAGTTGGCTGTACAATTCAATCCGGCGGGGCTGATGCTGACGGTGCCGGAGCCGTTTCCGGCAAAGATTAGGCTTACGTTGCGGTTAACTTTATTTGCCGAACAACTGGCATTAACCCCTTCGTTTAAGCCAGTACATGTCCAATTCCAGGGTCCATTGCCGGTTACTACTGAGGCTGAGCCAGTTAAACAAAGATTTGCCGAGGGTGCTGTCATAAGGAGTGCCCCGTCTGCAGAGCCACAGGCACCGTTAATAGTAGTCAGTATAATCGAGCTGCTGTAAACCTGCGACCAGTTGCCAACAGTGTCCTTGAAACGGGCATAAACAGTCTTTACCCCGCCACCCTCACCAAGTATCCACGGTTTAGATGTTACATAAGGTTCAGGATTAGACCAGTTACTACTATCGTTACTGAACTGCATCTCTGCTACGCCGTTAATGCTGGCAACAAGATAATTAATGGTAACTTCCCGGGATATTGTCGCTTGAGCACCCTGATTGATCTTCAAGCCGTTGCCGCTCACTACAGGTATGAGCGCTGGCGAAGGAGTATCATCCGTGTATCCTGCTCCAAGCGCACCACCGTCGTTACGACCCCAGCCCCAGAGGCTTCCGTCGGATTTGATTATTATTGAAGTATCTATCGAAGTGGCAACTGATACCACGCCGTCAATTGCTACCCTGAATGGCATCAAGTTGTTGTTAAACGTGCCGTCACCCAGCTGGCCATAACTATTATCTCCCCAAGCCCAGAGACTTCCATCGGACTTCATGGCAAGCACATGTGCCCAGCCGGCAGAAACTTTAGACCAGTTTATTTCACTACCTACATTAACCGGAATTGTACTAACAGTTATATCATCTAATAGTTGGCCATAATTATTTCTTCCCCAACCCCAGAGAGAACCATCATTTTTTACGGCCATGGTGAAATTACCGCCTGCTGTAGCAGATTTCCACTGGTCTGTACCAATCTGAAACGGTGTAAGCTTCTTTACTCTTGAGCCGTCTCCCACCTGGCCATAGGAGTTATATCCCCAGGCCCAGAGGGTGCCGTCGGCCTTTAATGCGACATTATGATCGTCGTAACCGGCTGAAACGTGGGCCCAGTCTGTGTCGGTGCCAACTTGAACCGGTTCAGACTTTTCAATTGTAGTTCCATCACCTAACGCACCAGAGTTATTATATCCCCAAGCCCACAAGCTGCCGTCTGTTTTGAGGGCAAGCGTGTGGTAACTCCCTGTGAAGATAGCAGCCCAGTCGTTAGCAATACCGATTCTTTTGGGTGTCAGCTGATCGACGGTTGTACCATCACCAAGCTCACCATCACCGTTACAACCCCACGACCAGAGACTGCCATCATTTTTGAGAGCTACAGTGTGTTCAACACCAACAGCAACGTCTTTCCAATCCGAGTCAGTACCGATGCGTATGGGTAACAGCTTGTCGTCGGTTGTATTATCTCCAAGCTGGCCACTGCCGTTGTAGCCCCATCCCCAGAGACTGCCATCCTGCAGCACTGCGATGGTATGATAACTTGAAGCCGCTTTCAGCACTGGCGTCACAAGCACTGGCAGTGTTTTGACCGTAAAGCTCTTTTCATCAAATCCCAGATTCCCGGCAGCATCGACCGATTCCACCCTAACCGTATGCTGTTTCCAGTCTGGCAGAGGATCAAGGCTATTACCGGAAACTTTTGACACCACATTCCCATCAACTTTCACCGTTACAATCCCGTCACTTACGGTATATGCGAGGAGAGCAGAATTATTCACCGAACCAATCGGCGCAGTGATCTGCACAGTGGGGGGTGTGGTATCGACAACAACTGCTACAGTGCTGGTCGCATGCATCCCGGCGGCATCTGATGCGGTTACAGATACATTATTAGTTCCCTCAACAAGGCCGGTGATTGTGCAGCTCCAGGTGTTAGCGGTTGGGTAGGTTACCGGACCGGCAGAGGCTGCAGTGTCAATGGCAAAAGACACCCCAGTACCGCGCATGACGCCAGTAATTGTCTGGGTTGTGACATTAACCGGCGTGGCCACCGGATCGATTACCACAGCAGGTTGTTCACTCTCAGCAATCTGGAATGAACGTCCCGCCAGGTCATAAGCGTTGCCATAGGTGCCGGTAAGACTCAGATAGCTGCTGCCGTTACTGCGGGAGATACCTGAGCCGAAGTCACCGGGGCTCAGAGAGCCAAATGCTTTGTAGTCGTAACGGATGGTGCCGTTCGGAAAGATTACCACTGCAAAGTTGTTGGGGCGGCTGAAGCCCTCTTCCGTGTAGGTCTCAGTCTGCCATTCAATCACCACTCGCTCGGGGCTGCTCTTGTGCTGAATGAAGACACCGCCATAGTAGTAAGAGGAAAGGTCGTTGTTCCAGGCGGCGATGACCGGCCCTCGACCGGTATTGGCAAGATTGAAGGAATGGGCTGAGCCGGTGGCATTGAACCAGATGTTGCCATTGGTGTCGGCGGTAATGGTACTGTAAGGGATGCCGTAGAAGCTGAAAGACCAGGGAAGAGAATAAGTAATACTCGACTCGTCGCCGTAGGTGTAGTCGTAATCGAGTTGGTGAGAGGAACCAGGAGGTGCTGGAGTAGGAGGTTTGGTGCGACTGGCGTCGGTACCGTCCCAGGTGGTGGTGACTTCAGTGAGGTTATAGAAACCATCGGTAGCTGCAAAGGTTTCATAACACGGGGTTAACAGCGCCCCCCAAAACAGCACAATCGTCACCAATATCCAGGTGTGTTTCATCATTCCACTCCTTAATAAAAGGGGACAAGCTACTTTACTCATCCCCGCATTTTAGATCTTCACTTTGTCCTGAGAGTAGATTCCAGATGGAGTTAACTGCCACTAAGTTTTGAAGATTATGCCAAACGCCAGAACCAACTTGCATTAATGCACGCAGCATAAAGTTGGATTGGCTTAATGCAGACATCTAACAATTGTTGTTATTATTAAAAAGCCTACCCAGCAGAATGACATATAAATAACCTGTTTCGTAGAAAACACCTTTGAGACATGTAAGCAGCCAAACGCAATACCTAAGAAAAACGATAATGGTCCTGATACAAATATACCGACCATTGGACCCTGTGGAGATAATGGAGTTAATAGTATTGGTAAATAAAACCCAACAAAGAAACCAACCAATCCTAGAATTGCACCAATAGTCATAACTTTAATGATATTTTTCATCTATAATACTCCTTTAGTCAGACTTACATGCAACTATCGCAGATTGTAGGTCTGGAAAGTCACCTGGTACGTTTATATACTGGTGTTGTTTTGCACAATAATATGATGCCTTATCCGAGGACGCAGTATTCCCAAACAAACCCTGGCCCGTAATTACACAACTGCCAATACATGCTGCAGCATCAATATTACAGGCATTGCACTTATTGTCTTTATCAGAACAGTTGTTAGAAAAGGTTTTAAACCATGAGCTTGCAGTACATTGGTTTTGGTCATAACATTCGTCGTGTTTTGCACAACATTTCAAGGTACAGTATGAGTTGAACCCGACAGAATCGCATCCAGGTGAATCTAGACCTGAGGGGTCTCTATGATTCACCGGATTATTTTGAACATATGCATAGAAGTTAATGCCCCCTGCAAACCTGATCGGATCTTCTGAGATAAACCTCCCTTCCATCGGGTCATAATATCGAGCCCGGTAGTAATAGAGCCCTGACTCCTTATCCCACTCTCTGCCGGTGTAGCTATAGCTGTTGCGGAAGTTTGTTTCGGGTTTGGGCATCCCAAAGCTATCATACGTGTAGCTCTGGATGATGCTTTTGTTCTGATCTGTAATCGCTGTAACACTCCCCAATCCGTCCTGATGGAAATAGTAACTCTGTCCGTTACGCTCCATGGCTAAGTATTCATCAACACCTTGTCCGTGGGTGTAGTAAGTTCTGGTGGCTGCACCGCTTTCGTCGGTGTAAATTTCCAGCGCTATGTTCCGGCCGTCGTAAATGTAGCTCCAGCTGCTTGTGGTTGTGACACCTTTCAGGATGGTGGTCAGCTGTTTGCCAATCCTTCTGCCTAGAGGGTCATAGCTGTAGGTGACGGTGCGCCGGTCACTCCCTTTGATCTTTTCTACTTTTATCAGCCGGTTGTCATAATCCCAGCTCTGCTCCCAGCTTTTGTCTGCTGCTCCGGGTGCTGTCCGGGTTGTCTGGTTGCCGTTATCATCGTAGACGTAGGCGAGCTTTCTCCCCTGGATCATCCGGTTGCCTTCGTCGTGCTGATAGCCGCTGTCTTTGTAGCCCGGCCCGATCTGCCGGTTGCCGACTGCGTCGTAGCTGTAGGTTTCGGGGGTGGCGGATGCGACGGTAAGAACCCGGTAGAGCGTATCGTATAGGTAGGTTTCACTGTTTTTACTCAGCCGGTTGCCGATGTTGTCGTGGCTATAGCTGTATGATGCTATGGTTCCGGCTTCGGATCCATGGGTAAGCCCGCTGAGCCTGCCCGCCTGATCGCTGCTGAAGGTTGCGGCTATGCCGTTGGGATATGAGATGGCGCTTCTTCTCCCCCTGGCATCATAGCTGTAGGTGAAGGCGCCTGCTGCTGAGGTGATGGCGGTGAGGCGGTTCCCTGTGCCGTAACTGTAGCTGGTGATGCGCTGGTCAGGACTGCCGGGATTGAGGACGGTTTTGGTGCGGTTGCCGGCGTTGTCGTATTCGTAGGCCAGGGTGTAGCCACGGCTGTCGGTAGCTTGCACCAGCCGGTTGGCGGCGTCGTACTGGTAGCCGATGGTGCTGCCGTTGCCGCTGACGCTGGTGAGCCGTCCGCCGGTGTCGTAGGCGTAGGAGATGCTGCTGTTGTCAGGGTAGGTTTTCTTGGTGAGCCTGGCGGCAGCGTTGTAGAGGTACGTGATTGTGGCGCGTTTGCTGTCGGTGACGGCGGTGGTGTTGCCGTTGGCGTCGTATTGGTAACTGGTAGTGTACAGAGGGCCGGTTGTTTTGGATAGCCTGCCGCTGTTGTCGTATTCATAACCGGTGCTG
>VEOV01000217.1 GCA_012026855.1 Geobacter sp. | reverse complement strand
CCCGAACCGGAAGGCCCCATGAGGGCCAGGAATTCGCCGTTGGCAATGTCGAAGGAGATGTCTTCAAGAACCGGTACCAACTGGTTGCCTCGCCGGTAGGACTTGGAGAGGTTTTTGACCGAGACGAGCGGTGTGGGCATAGAAGGTGTCACTTGTCGGCACTCTTGATTCTTGAGCCGTCCTTCAGTTTGTCCAGTGGCTTGACTGCGATTTTGTCGCCGGCCTTGATCCCGGCGGTGATCTCGACCATGTCACCGACCTTGGCGCCAGTGGATACGGCGGTTTTTACCACCCGGTCACCCTTGACCAGGTAGACGAAACTTTTGGCGCTGTCGCGTGTTATGGCTGCCGGAGAGATGACCGTCCTGGGACGCTGTTCGTCACCCTGCACCGGACGTTCCAGGAAGGCCACCTTGGCGCTCATCTCGGGGAGGATCCGGGCATCGGGCTGGAGAAAACCGACCTTGACCAGCACTGTAGCCTTGCTCCGGTCCGCAGTAGGCACCACCGTGTGCACCACGCCGCTGAAGCGGCTCCCCGGAAGGGCATCCAGCAGGATTTCGCACGGCTGCCCCTTTTTGACCTTTTCCAGGTTGGCTTCAGAGACATCGGCTTCGCCCCGCAGCGAGGCCAGGTCGGCAATGGTGACTACCGACGCCTTGGCATTGGCCGCCGCCCCCAGCGGAGTAACAATATCCCCCACATCGGCATTCTTGGTCAGCACTACCCCGTCAAACGGGGCCCTGATCCTGGTGTAGTCCAGGGAGACCTCGGCTCCGGCCAGGGCAGCCTGGGCCACCTTGATGTTGGCCGCGGCCGCAGCCAGGGCCGCCTTGCCCTTCTGGTAGCGAGCTTCTGCGCCATCGTAATCTGCTTGGGACACTACCCCCTGGGCCAGCAGCTCTTTCAGCCGCCCTTGATTACGCAGGGCGTCGTTGGCTTCCACCTTGGCCTGGTCCCGCTGGGACAGGGCAGCGGTCAGCGCCGCAGCTGCCTGCTGGCGGCCCGCCTCCACATCACCGGATTCGAGCCTTGCGATGGTCTCCCCCTGCTTCACCCGGCTCCCTTCCTCAACCCCGAGCCAGTCCAGCCTTCCGGTCGCCTTGGCAGCCAGGGCGGCCTTGCGCTGGGCCACCACGTAACCGCTGGCATTCAGCAGGGTGAAGGCCTGGGAGGGGAACGCCTGCGAAACGGTGACGGCCTCGATCGGCACAACCGGGGCAAAGAGGAATTTCCAGATGGCCAGCAGGATGAGGAGAGGGATGAACAGCCATAATGCCAGCCGTACCGGCCGTTTGCGCCAGCCCCCCTGGGCGCTGAGCGTCTGTTTGTCGATTTTCAGTCTGGACAACTCTTCGTTTGCCATCTGTGCCGTCATCCCCTGGCAGAGTCTGCCGTTTCTTACTTGTTTTTGCTGCCATGGTGAAACTGCCAGCAATTGATATCTTCAAGGTTACCACGGTTTTGAGAGATTTTGCGAGCTACGGGATTTTATAAGGTGTTTCAGCAATGTTGAAGTTCTAATGCAAAAAGCCGCTCCACTGGATAATTCCGGTGGAGCGGCTGGCGATGATACTATGTTCGGCAAGCAATTACCCTGCGCAGCAGACGTTCTGCTCCCGGGCTGCCTTGGTTTCGTCCAGCCGGGTTACCGGCATGGTGACCGGCATGGCTGCGAAAGATTCCGGATCGCTTTCCGCCTGTTTGGCAGCGGCTATCATGGTGTCGATGAAGGCATCCATGGTTGCCTTGCTCTCGGTCTCGGTCGGCTCGATCATGATCGCTTCCTTGACTATCAGCGGGAAGTAGACTGTCGGCGGATGATAGCCCTGGTCAATGAGATACTTGGCAATGTCGATGGCATGGACGCCGTTGGCTGCCTGTTTCGAGGCGGAGAAGACACACTCGTGCATGCAGAGGGTGTCGTAGGGGAGGTCGTAGTACGCCTTGAGCCTCTCCTTGATGTAGTTGGCGTTGAGCACTGCCTGCTCGGACACCTGGATGAGCCCCTCTCTGCCCAGCATGATGATGTAGGCATAGGCCTTGACCATGACACCGAAGTTGCCGAAGAAGCTGGCAGTGCGGCCGATGCTGCTGTTGCTCTTTCCCTCGATGGTGAAGCTGCTTTCGCCGTTCTTGACGATGCGCGGCGTTGGCAGGAACGGAATCAGGGCTTTCTTGACCCCGACCGGGCCGGAGCCGGGACCGCCGCCGCCGTGGGGGGTGCCGAAGGTCTTGTGCAGGTTGACGTGGAT
>VEOV01000189.1 GCA_012026855.1 Geobacter sp. | reverse complement strand
TTTGCCGCCCTGGCCAGGGAGAGCGGCAGCCGCCTGGGCATCCTGCGGCGGAACTGTCCGCCGGAAGGTGTCCGCCAGCGGCTGGCCGCCCGGCAGCAGGAGCAGGCAGCGGTTTCCGACGGCACCTGGGAGGTTTACCAGCACCAAGTCGCCACCATGGTGGAACCGACCGCTGCCGAAGGGGTGCTGCTGCAGCTGGATGCAACCCTGCCCCCGGAGGAGCTTGCCGAGCAGTGCCTGAAGAGCCTTGCCGGGCAAGCCTGACCCTGGGGAACGAACAACAGATTATTGCAGCCCCGCAGCCACCTTCAGCGGCGGCTCGGTGCAGGCTTTGATCTCCTCCACCGTGTGACCGGGCGCCACCTCCACCAGCAAGAGCCCGTCGGGGGTGACATCGATCACGGCCCGGTCGGTGATGATCCGGTTGACCACCCCATTACCGGTCAGCGGCAGCGTACAGCTGTTGAGGATCTTCGGCTCACCAAGCTTGTTGACATGATCCATGATGACGACGATCTTCTTGGCCCCATGCACCAGGTCCATCGCCCCCCCCATCCCCTTGACCATCTTGCCGGGGATGACCCAGTTGGCCAGGTCGCCGTTCACAGACACCTCCATCCCACCCAAAATCGCCAGGTCGATGTGACCGCCGCGGATCATGGCGAATGATTCAGCGCTGCTGAAAATGGCCGAGCCGGGGATCATGGTGATGGTCTCCTTGCCGGCATTGATCAGATCCGGGTCAAGCTCCTCCTCGGTCGGATAGGGACCGATCCCCAGAAGGCCATTTTCCGACTGCAGCACCACATTAACACCTTGGGGAATATAGTTGGCCACCAGGGTCGGCATGCCGATGCCTAGATTGACGTAGAAACCGTCTTCAAGCTCCTGCGCTGCCCGCTGCGCGATCTCTTCACGTGCCCATGCCATGGTTAAGCCCCCTTCCGAACGGTGCGACGCTCGATCCGTTTTTCATGATTGTCGCAGCAGATGATCCGCTGCACGTAGATGCTCGGCGTATGGATCTGCTCCGGGTCCAGCTCCCCAACCCCTGCCAGGATTTCCACCTCGGCGATGGTCACACTACCGGCTGCCGCCATCATCGGGTTGAAGTTACGGGCAGTGCGGCGATACTGCAGGTTCCCCAGGCCGTCACCGCGCCATGCCTTGACCAGGGAGAAGTCAGCCTTCAGCCCCCGCTCCAGCAGGTACTCCTTGCCGTCAAACTCCCGCGTCTCACGCCCGTCGGCTATGGGAGTTCCTACCCCGGCCGGGGTGTAGAAGGCCGGGATGCCGGCGCCGCCGGCCCTGATCCGCTCGGCCAGGGTCCCCTGGGGGACCAGCTCCACCTCCAGCTCACCGGAGAGGTACTGCCGCTCGAACTCCTTGTTCTCCCCCACGTAGGAGGAGATCATCTTCTTTATCTGCCGGTTCTGCAACAGGATGCCCAGCCCCCAGTCGTCGACACCGCAGTTATTGGAAATTACAGTCAGGTTCTTGACCCCGGTCTCTCTCAGCCCCAGGATAAGGTTTTCCGGTATCCCTACCAGGCCAAAGCCGCCGACCATGAGGGTTGCTCCGTCATGGATTCCTGCAAGCGCCTCGGTAATCGTTTTACAGACCATATTGCCCCCCGCCCTATAAAGTGACTCTGTTCTATTTTGAACAGCGTAGTGGCAAAATAGCATACTTTTTACGTGAAGGTAAATCAGTTTTTTTGATTACTTTGAAATTAGTTTTGAGTTTATTGAAACCGGGGAAAGGCAACACCCCTACCAGATCAAGGGCATGCAGAAGGGCTTGGATAGTGGCAGTAAGCCACCGGTAAAACGGGGGTTCACCCCCCTGAAAACAGCAGCGTCAGGAAAATTGTGGCTATAGCGCCCTGACTGCGGCTATGCCGAGGAAGGTAAAGATGAGACAGGCAACAATGCTCACCAGCACATTGCCAAAGGCAACCATGAACTTGCCGTCTTCAAGGAGGCGGAAAGTCTCATAGCTGAAGGTGGAAAAGGTCGTCAGACCGCCGAGAAAGCCGATGGTGATGCCGGTGCGCAGGTTGGCGGAGAGATGGGTGCTGCGGATGGCGAACTCCATGACAAAACCGATGAGGAAAGCGCCGGCGATGTTGACGCAGAGGGTGCCATAGGGGAAGGCGCGGCCAAGGCTGTCGTGCACCCAGATGGAGAGGAAATAGCGGGCAAGACAGCCGGCAGCTCCGAAAATGGCTATGGTTATCACGGTAAGCATGAAACAACCCCGACAAAATCGTTATTTAACGAGGACACACAGGATAAACAGGATTAAGACAAGACTTGCAAGCCTACATCCTGATCATCCTGCAGATCCTCGCAAATCAGGCTTCTACAGGTTCAGCCGGTTTCTTCTTCCGCGGAGCGCGTTTGGCCTTCGGCTTCTCCGGGGCAACTTCGACAGCTGCTTCAACAGTGACGACAGGAGCTTCAGCCGGAACCTCGGCAGCCGCTTTCTTGGCACGGGTTGCCCGGCGCGGTTTTGCCGGCGGAGCCTCGGCAGGGGCGGGTTCTAGGGCGCTCTCCGGCACTGCCTCAACAACCGCAGCAGCAGCTTCGGCTTTGGCCGGTTTCTTCCGTGCCCGCGGCTTCTTGGCCGCTGGCGCTGCCGGCTCGGTTGCCGGCTCGCTCGCTGCCATAACCGGCGGATCTGCAGCTGCCGGTGGCTCCACAATCGTTTCATGTGCAGCAGCTTCGCCCTCTGACTGCACTTTGGCACCGCTCCGCTTCTTCCGGCGGCGGCGCTTCTTCTTCGGCGCGTCACCGGCATGTTCCCCGGCTGACTGGGCAGCGTCGGTTGCCGTCTCAGCCTCCGCCTTTTCCGGCTCTGCAGCGGACTCTTCGGCAGCATCATCTTCTACGTGGCTCTCCGGGTGTTTCCCCTTTTTCTTGCGGCGCCGCTTGCGCTTCTTCTTCACATGCTCGGCCGCTTCTTCAGCAGCCGGCGCCTCATTGGCAGCTGCGGCGCTTTCCGGCAGAGTCTCGTCGACCCACTGGTCCAGCCCGAGCAGCTCTTCGGTGATTTCGACCGGGCTCGCCACCGGTTCAGCCTCGACCGGCTTCTTTTTGCCCCTGGAGCGCTTCTTCTTCGCAGCAGCCTCGTCAACCACCGGTTCGTCAGCCGGCGGCACTTCCGGCTCTTCAACCGGCTCTGGCCTGTCAGCAAACCTGGCCTCTACCTTTGCCTTAGGCTCCTGTTGCAGCTGGGGCTGCTTCTCCCGCTTGACCACCTCCAGCTCCAGCTGGTTCATCAGGAAGGATGGCTTCCCCTTGATGGTCACTTCAATGTCGTAATCGTTCTCGATCTGGGCGAGCTCCCGCTTCTTGCGGTTGAGCAGATAATAGGCTACCTCCAGCGGCAGGGCGCCATGCACCTCGGCAGCCGTACCTTTGGCAGCAGCGGCATGCACCTTGCGCAGGAAGGAGATGGCCATGTTCTCCACCCCCTTAACCTTGCCCCGGCCGCTGCAGTGGGGACAGTCAAAGACACTCCCCTGCTCCAGGGTCTGCTTGATCCGCTGGCGTGACATCTCCAGCATGCCGAACTGGGAGATCCGGCCGACCGTCACCCTGGACTTGTCGCTCTTCAGGGCATCCTTGAGCGCCTTTTCGACCTCCTTGATATGCTTCATCTCCCGCATATCAATCAGGTCGAGGACGATCAGACCACCAAGGTCGCGCAGCCGCAGCTGCCTGGCCGCCTCCTCTACCGCCTCCAGATTGGTGCGGAAAGCGGTCTCTTCCACATTGCGCTCACCGGTGGATTTGCCTGAGTAGACATCAACGGAGACCAGCGCTTCGGTCGGCTCGATCACCAGGGAACCACCCGATTTCAGCGGCACCTTCTTCTCGTAGATGCCGTCTATCTGCTCTTCGATCTGATAGCGGGAGAAGATGGGGCGCTTTTCCTGGTGCATCTTGACCCGCTTCTCCAGCTTCGGCTCGATGTCGCGAAAAAAGGCCTTCGCCTCCTTGCAAACCTCTTTGCTGTCAACCAGCACTTCGTCGATGTCGGCCGAGAAGTAATCCCGGATTGTCCTGATGACGACCGAGTGTTCCTTGTAGATAATGGCAGCGCCGCTGCCGGCTTTGCCTGCTGCGACGACCTCATGGTAGCGCTCTACCAGGGAATCCAGGTCCTTCTGCAGCTCCTCCAGGGTCCGGCCAACCGCCTCGGTACGCATGATGTAGCCGATCCCCTCGGGAATGGTCATCTCCTTGACCAGCTCCTTGAGCTTCTTCCGCTCCCCCTCACCCTCAACCTTGCGGGAGATACCGGTGGAATCGCTGCCGGGCATGATCACCATGTAACGCCCCGGCATGGAGATGTAGGAAGTGACCGCCGCCCCCTTCATGTCCCGCTCGTCCTTCTCCACCTGTACCAGCAGCTCCTGGCCACGGCGGAGCACATCCTGGATGCGCGGCCTTCTTTTGCGCTGCTCTTCCGGGATATCGTCGCGCCACTGCCAGTAATCGGGGTGCAGCTCACCCATCTGCAGAAAAGCCGGTTTTTTCAGGCCGATGTCGATAAAGGCGGCCTGCAGCGACGGTTCCACTCGCAGCACCACCCCCCGGTAGATATTGCCCCGCATCTGTTCACTGCCGGTGATCTCGATATCCAGATCCACCAGCCGCCCGTTCTCATCGACGATCGCGACCCGCGATTCCTCCGGATGAAGGGCATTGATAAGCATTTTTTTAGCCATATTCTGATAATCCTTTTTGTATAAAAGCAGCCCAAGTGCTGCGTAAAGTTTGTCAAATCCGTGGAACTATAACAGAAATTGACGCTGATGCCACGGAAAACTCCATCTGAATTGACTTTGGCACCACTCTTTCCATAGAATGCAGCTACCAAATCAGTTAAGGATCGTCATGCTGCATCTGAAAAACATCTCCAAGGACTTTGCCGGCAACCCGCTGTTCACCAACATCTCCTGG
>VEOV01000171.1 GCA_012026855.1 Geobacter sp. | reverse complement strand
GCCAGGAGCTTTGCTGCGTTCATCAGGCGAAAAGGGGCTGATGAGGCCACTACCCAGACAGCTGCCGCCATTGTAGCGGCTCTGCAGGATGGGGAGATCGCCGTGCCGCTGCAACGTCTGCGTGCTGACGATATTTACCTGCCGGCTGCCTCAGACTTCATCGGCGCGCCGGGTGAGCACAAACCATTCATCCTGGAGCATGATCTCATCTACCTCTATCGCTACTGGCAGTACGAAACTGATCTGGCTGAGCGACTGCAGATGCTGGCTGCCAGGCGGCCAGTTGTCGATATCGGGCTGCTCAAGGCCGGTCTGGAGCGGGAGTTTCCCGGAGCCGCGCCGGATGACCGGCAGCGGATGGCTGCAGCTGCTGCGGTGGTCAGCCGTTTCTGTGTCATTTCAGGCGGTCCCGGAACCGGTAAGACGACAACGGTCAGGAAAATCATCTCCCTGTTGCAGGAACAGGCAGCCGGGGGAGAGTTCCGGGTGCTGCTGGCAGCCCCGACCGGCAAGGCAGCCGGGAGGCTCAAGCAGGTGCTGCTGGCCGACGAGGCAGGTGAGGGGGCACTGTCAGGCCGGGTTGCGACGCTGCACCGGCTGTTGGGCTATATTCCTGACAGCGCCCGCTTTCGTCATAATGGGGATAACCCGCTCCCCTGCGAACTGTTGATTGTTGACGAAGCTTCCATGATTCCGCTCCCCATGATGGCCAAGCTGGTTGCTGCTCTGCCGGTGACGGCGCGTCTGGTGCTGCTGGGTGACCGGGACCAGCTTGCTTCGGTCGAGCCGGGGGCTGTTTTCGGTGATATCTGTCAAGCCAGCGTCACGGACTGCTTTACTATAGAAAACAGTAGTATTGATGTTTGTAATTCAACTACAACTTCATGCTTGCCTGGGGTGGCAACCTGCCTCTCCGATGCTGTCATCAGGCTTGAGCGGAGTTACAGATTTTCCGAATCGGGCGGCATCGGCAGGCTGAGCCGGCTTGTGAGGCAGGGGGACGCCGCTGCCGCGGTCAAGCTGGTAGCCCGGGGTGATGATGAGGTGTCAAACCTGTCTCCAATGCCTGGCAGAAGTGGCGACGACCCGTCTGCCACTGCCGTGCTGGCCGGATATCTCCCCTTTCTGCAGGAAAAGGACCCGGCTGCGGCGCTGCAAAAGCTTGAGCAGTTCCGGATCCTCTGTGCGGTCAGGAACGGCGAGCGTGGGGTGGATGGGGCAAACAGAAGGGTAGAAGCCATTCTTGCCTCTGCAGGAGCGATTACGCCAGATAATCGCTGGTATGCGGGGCGGCCGGTGATGGTGACGGTGAATGACTACGGACTGCGGCTGTACAATGGCGATGTCGGCCTTGTCATGGCTGACCCTGATGATGGCTCTCTGGCTGTCTTTTTCCCGGATGATGCCGGCGGTGTGAGGCGGGTAGCTCCACCACGGCTGCCGGCACATGAAACCGCCTATGCCATCACAGTGCACAAGAGTCAGGGGTCCGAATTCGACCGGGTTCTGTTGCTGCTCCCCTCGGTCGAGAGTCAGGTGGTTACCAGTGAGCTAATTTATACCGGAATTACCAGGGCAAAGCGTGCGGTAATTGTTTCCGCTTCTCTGGAACTGCTTGCTGCCGGCATTGAACGGAGGGTGACCAGAAGTTCTGGGCTTGCCAGGCGCCTCTGGGGCGACAATGCCACTCAGAATTAGTTTGGCACGATGGAACCGTATTTGTTAGGATAGCTGGCTATGGGCGAGAAACTGATCTGCAATAACAAGAAGGCTTACCACGACTATTTTATCGAGGAGAAGTTTGAAGCCGGTATGGTTCTGACCGGCACCGAGGTAAAGTCCTTGCGGCTGGGCAAGGCGAATCTCAACGATGCTTTTGCCCAGGTGAAGGGGGGAGAGGCTTTTCTCAATAATCTCCATATTTCCCCCTATGATTTTGGCAATCGTGCCAATCACGATCCTGACAGGGCCCGTAAACTCCTGCTGCACAGGAAAGAGATCATCAAACTGTTCAGCCGGATCAGGGAGCAGGGTTATACCCTGATACCGTTAAGGCTATACTTCAAGGACGGTCTGGTAAAGGCTGAACTTGGTCTTGCCAAGGGTAAGAAGAACTATGACAAGCGGGAGGATCTGAAGAAGAAGGATCATCATCGTGAGATCGATCAGGCAATGAAATCATCCCGTAGAGGGTAGGACTGATCTTCGGTTGATTGTGTGGTCACAATTTTATTCAACTCCTGTCCGGTCCAGCGGTTGATAACATCCACAAGCTGGCGGATATGATACGGTTTTGCCAGGTGATCATCCATGCCATTGTCCCTGCCGTAATTCAGGTCTTCTTCAAAGGCGTTACCGGTCAGTGCAATAACAGGAACTCTTCTTTTTCGCCCCTCGGCCTTTTCCAGCTCACGCAGTTTCACAGTAGCCTCGTAACCGTCCATCACAGGCATCTGGCAATCCATCAGCACTATGTCAAACTCCTCCTGCTTCAGTATTTCCAAAGCTTCTATGCCGTTGGTAGCAGTCTGAATGCGGCACTTCAACAGTCTTAGAATCTGGCAGCACAAATCAAGGTTGTCCGGGTTGTCTTCAACCACCAGAACCCTTATCCCTTCCTGGGACAGTGGTTGTTCACCAATACCCGGTCTCTGGTGAAGGCTGCTCTCTGATTCTTTTTCAAGTGGCACGAGAGCTATGGTAAAGGCGAAACATGAACCCTTACCTGGAGTGCTGATGACGGAAATATCGCCACCCATCATGCGGATCAGTTCGCGTGCTATGGACAAGCCAAGTCCGGTCCCGCCGAAACGCCGGGTAGTTGATGAGTCTGCCTGGGAGAAGCTCTCGAAGATCAGGGGCAGCTGCTCCTGGGAGATGCCGATGCCAGTATCGGTTACTTCGAAATTGATATAGCTCAATCTAAAAGATGATGATTTGTTAAGGCGGCATTTGACGGTAATCTGGCCATTGGCTGTGAATTTCATGGCATTGCTGACCAGATTGAGCAGCACCTGTTTGATTCGAACCGGATCACCTTGCAGGTAGCAGGGGACGGCATCATCGATGGAGCTGCTCAGGGCGATCCCTTTGAGTTTCGCCTGATCCTCAAAGATTGCGATAATCTCGGCAATCAGATCAGGCAGTCTGAATTCAATGGTTTCCAGCTGCAATTTGCCCGACTCGATCTTCGAGATGTCAAGAATATCGTTAATTATGGAGAGGAGGAAATTGGTGGAACTGCTGATCTTGTGAGCAAGCCGTAACTGATCATCCCTAAGTCCAGATTCAAGCAGTAGTTC
>VEOV01000369.1 GCA_012026855.1 Geobacter sp. | reverse complement strand
GTTCGAAGGTGAGCGGATCAACATTGCCAGGGCAACCGAGCTGGCTGCCACCGGCGCAGAGACCATCTGCGTGGCCTGCCCCTACTGCATGACCATGTTTGCTGACGGCCTGAAGGACATCAAGGCTGAAGGGGTCGTCCTGAAAGACATCGCCGAAGTGGTAGCCGAAGGGCTGCGGCCAGGCGGGGCCTGAACCCCGGGTAAAGCTGCATAAGCTGCTGCAAAAATTAAAGCCGCCGGCATTCGTGCCGGCGGCTTTCGTTTACCCGGTCCGGAATCAGAGATCCCGGTCGAGGATCACTTTGGTCGCGCCGAAAAATTCGTCAAAGCCGTGGATCTTGAGATGGACCCGGCCGGTCGAGTAAACCGACACCTCGGCCCAGGCGTAGAACCGGTCTTCCGGCCTGGAGCTTTCACCCGCTCTGGCATCAAAGGGGGAGCCGCCCGAGCCGACCAGCAGCTGCCAGGCCTTGCCACCCTCCCCTTTGCGGGGCTGCATCAGGTTGAAGATATGTTCATGGCCGCAGAAGTAGACGGCATTGTACTGCTCCACCAGGTCCCAGAAAGCTTTCTGGTTCTCCGGGAACAGATCGAGCCCGGCCGTCTCGGCGGCCGGCTTGAACCGGTAGGTGTAGGCCGGACGATGGCCAAAGATGAAATATCCTGTCACCCCCCGCTTGGCGGCGCTTTCCAGGTCCCCCTTCAGCCAGGCCACCGGCGCCTTGCCGTCATTGCCAACGGCATCGGTATTGATGACCAGGAAATGCAGCCCGCGAAAATCGAACGAGTAGCTGAGCTGGCGCTGCTCACTTTTGATGCCGTCAGGCCCGCCGGCCAGCGGCCGGTTGTTGGCCGACCAGGCCTCCACACCGCTCCCCAGAAGCGTCTGCCAGCGGAGCCGGTCAATGATCAGGTCACCCATATTGGCGCGCCAGGCATCCTCGTTGACCGCCATGGCCAACTTGACCGCCCTGCCCTTGTCATCCCTGGTTTTCACCTGGGTTTCGTGGTTCCCCGGCACCGGCACCACATAGGTACCGCTCTCCATGAGATGGGCCGCCATACCGCGCCAGTAGGCGTACTGCCGGTCAAGCAGACTCCGGTCAGACGTATAGCCGTTGATCATGTCACCATTGAAAAAGAGCAGTTCCGGCTTAACAGACTGCATCTCGCGGATCATCCTGGCTAACACCTTGGTATTCTGCAGCCAGAGTCTGTCCTGGGCAGTTATATCGGCAGCTTCGGGATCGTGGCGGGAGTCACCGACCGTGGCGAAGTGCACCAGCAGGCGCTCCGGCCCATCAGCAGCAAAGGCAGTTGTCACGGCGCAAAAGAGTGTGCAACTCAGCAGAAACAGTCGGAACATGATCGTAATCCTCCCAAGATGCTGTCATCATAGCAGCAGGAACGCCAGATTCAACCATAAGATTCTTTTGACGCCAATACAACCGGACTGCTATAGTTTGCCATCAAAATATGCATAAACAGCATGTCAAGCAGGGAAAGATGCCCATTTTTCATTCTGTACCAAATAGCCGCTGTTTGCCTGCCTTTTTCATACTTCTTTCGATGGCACTGCCAGTCCCATTTTCATCTGCAGCAGCTGAACCGGCAAAGAGCACCCGCCTGGTACTGCTCGGCACCGGCACCCCCCAGCCCGATCCGGACCGCTCCGGCGCGGCAGCGGCTGTTGTTGTCAACGGCAGCGCCTATCTGGTGGATTTCGGCCCCGGCGTCGTCAGACGCGCCGCAGCGGCCAAGCTGGACAAGGGGGTGACCGAGCTCGACCCGGTCAACATCCGCACCGTCTTCCTGACCCATCTGCACTCCGATCATACTGCCGGCTTTCCAGACCTGATCCTGACCCCCTGGACCATGGGACGGCAAAAGCCCCTGGAAGTTTACGGCCCCAAAGGGCTGAAGAAGATGACCAGCCACCTCCTCGAGGCCTATGGCGAAGATATCGCCGTCAGGCGGGACGGCATGGAAAAAGCGTCAAAGCAGGGGTGGCGGGTAAATGTCCATGAGATCAAGGCCGGCGTGGTTTACAAGGATGCCAATGTCACCGTGACCGCCTTTCCCACCCGCCACGGCGACTGGGAGCAGAGCTTCGGCTACCGTTTTGACACTGCGGACCGGAGCATTGTCATCTCCGGCGACACCACCCCGGTTCAGGCCACCATTGACGCCTGTAACGGCTGCGACATCCTGCTCCACGAAGCCCAGACCATGAAGTTCCTTAATAACCCGATGCGCCCCAATGCCCAGGGTTACGATATCAAGGCCTATGCGGCCAGATACCACACCACAACCGAGCAGCTGACAACCCTTGCCGCCAGGGCAAAACCGAAACTGCTGGTGCTCTATCACAACACCATCACCCTCAGACCGGATAAACGACCACTGGCATCAACACCCGAAACCCTGCTGGCAGAGATGGGCGCCTATCAGGGCAACATTGCCGTTGGCAAAGATCTGGACATATATTAGGTCTAGCCGGCAACAGGAAAAGAGATTTCACCATGTCTAATCAGGACGAACAGCAGCAGGCATTACTACAGGAAATAAATCGCCGCGAGTTCATCAAAAGAACCGCCTTCGGCACCGGCGCCCTGGCACTCACCATGGCCCTTCCCGGCTTCATGGTCGATGGGGCAGACGCTGCCAAGACAAGCCTGTCCAAGCTGCCACTGAAGAACAAGGACTACAACGTCATCCTGGTGAGTTTCGATGCTCTGCAAGCCGCCCATGTGGGCAGCCTGGGCTACAGCAGGAATGTCACCCCGACCATCGATGCCATGGCCAGGAGCGGCTTCAATTTCACCAGCAACATCTCCACCGCCTCCTGGACCGTACCTGCTTCCATGACCTGGTTCACCGGGGTCTACCCTTCAGAACACCGCCTGACCAACAAGTTTTCGGTTTTCAACCCGCCCAACAACGTGCTCTCCAACCTGAAAAAGCTCTCCCCCGAGCTGGTAACCCTGGCAGAAGTGCTCAAGGCTAATGGCTACGCCACCGGCGGCTTCACCGGCAATGCCGGGGTGAACGGCTTCTTTGGCTATGACCAAGGTTTCGATCGCTATTTCTACGAAAAGGGTAAATTCGGCAGCATGGGGGTCAGCATCCCCAAGGCGCTGGAGTGGCTGAAGGAGAACAACGGCAAGAAGTTCTTCATGTTCCTCCATGGCTACGACATCCACGGCCAGGGGATTCCTGAAGAAGGCTTCGATTACCGCTTTGTGGACAAAAACTACGACAGGAAATTCACCGGCTCCAAGGAGGAGCAGGAAGCACTGCGCGAAGAGGGCCTTGAAAAGGGGGCTGCCACCCTGCGGCCCGAGGATGTCAAATTCTGGCGCGCCATTTATGATGAAAAGATCCAGCGGACCGACACCATGTTCAAGAAGTTCCTGGAAGAGTACGAGAAAATGGGGCTGATGGACAAGACCATCTTCGTGCTCACCTCCGACCACGGCACCGAGTTCTACGAGCACAAGCGCTTTGACCACGGCTTCAGCCTCTACGATGAGCTGATCCATGTGCCGCTGGTTATCAAGCTCCCCAAACAAAAGAGCGGCAAGGTCATCAAAGACCAGGTCAGCAGCATCGATATCATGCCGACCATTCTTGACCTGCTGGACGTCAAGATGCCGGCAAAGGCGTCAAAGCAGCTGCGCGGCGCCAGCCTTGTCCCCGCCTTCACGGGGAAGAGCGTCACCAAGGACGTCTACTCCGAAACAGATTATCGCCAGTACACCTACAAAAGGTCCATCATCACCATGGATGGCTGGAAGTTCATCTACACCCTGGAAAATAAAACCCGGGAGCTGTACAACCTCAAGAAAGATCCGCAAGAGCTGACCAACCTGGTTGAGAAGGAGCCGAAGCGTTCCTACGAGCTGGAGCAGAAGCTCTTTGCCCACTTCAAATCCATCGGCCATGACCTGACCGCCAGGCAGTGGATTCCAGGGCAGAACCCGGTATACGACTCCCAGGCCAAAG
>VEOV01000294.1 GCA_012026855.1 Geobacter sp. | reverse complement strand
GTTGGTTACCTTTTGCTGTCTGCTGCTTTTTGCCGGCGGCTGCGCCACACTCGATGTGACACCAAAGAAAAATCTGGAGCCGGTCGCGGCAAAACAGGCGGTGACACTTGGTGTCCAGGCCAGTGGTGACAGGCTGGTGGAGTTGCTGCACGATGCGGACAGTCCGCTGGTGAAGAGCGCTTCCGGCAAGCTGTTCGACAAGGTCGTACTCCTGCCGAAAGAGGCAAAATTCCTGCCGACGAAGGAGATTCAGGCAACCCATGGCGTGGATTACATCCTGACCATCGGTATCGGTGATATCAGTGTCAGCGGCGATCTCAACCCCTACTGGTTTGCCTCCCTGCCGCTGCAGGTCTTCAAGGTCTATGCCACCATCGTGACCTTTCAACCGGGGGTGTCGCTGGATATGACCCTGCGGGATGCCAGAACCGGCGCTGTCCTGCTGCAGAAACAGGTGATGGAGGCCAGCAGCGATCATTACGCACCTAAGGAGCCTAGCGCCAAGGTGAGACAGCTGATCTCCCTGACTATCAACAATGCGGTAGTTTCGATCATGCGCGATGCCCAGCAGAGTATTGCCGCTTCGAGGAAGAGCGGTAGCTGAGTGACCGGCAGATCTTCTCTGCCTGCCACCGTGAGTGCCGCTGCTGCAGCGAGGCACCGGGAGACCCTTGCGCTGCTGACAAAGATCTTTCCGGCGGAGCAGCAGCCGCTGGTCTGGCTAGTGGGTGGGGCGGTCCGAAATCTCCTCCAGGGCTCCAGTTCCAGGGATCTCGATCTGGTCGCGGCAATCCCTGCGGATGAAATCGCAGCCCTTGGTTTCAGGCAGGTTGTCGGCAAGAGTACTGCCCCCATCTGGTTCAGGCATTTCCAAGGCTTCGGCTCAATAGAAGTAACCCTGATAGAGCGACCGGAAGCACTCCCCGCCGATCTGGCCAAGCGCGATTTTACCGTGAATGCCATGGCCCTTACCCTGGCAGGGGAGCTGATCGACCCGCTGTACGGCGCAGACGCTCTTGACACCATGACTTTGAAGGCCTGCTCCGCCTCTGCCATCAGCAGCGATCCTTTGCGGTCTTTCCGGGGTTTCAGGTTCGAGGCGGAAGGCTTTCAGCTTGCCGGGATGACTGCTGCCCAGATCAGGGAGTCCTGCCGGGATGAACAGCTGCAGCGGATTCCGGTTGAGCGGTTCAGCCGCGAAATGCTCAAGGCGCTGGCTGCGCCTTTGCCGGAGAAGTTCTTCCGGCGGATGCTGGAGTATGACCTGGGAAAACAGTGGCTGCCGGAGCTTTTCGCCATGCCGCTGGTTCCTGCCGGCCCAGTGCAGCATCATCCGGAAGGCGACCTGTTAACCCACTCTTTTCAGGTGCTGGCGCGGCTGGCCAGCGTTGACTGCTCTCCCCTGGCGCGATTCTGCGCACTCTTTCACGATATCGGCAAACTTGCCACCGATCCTGCCCTTTATCCGAAGCACCATGGCCACGAGGAGGCCGGCTTCAAGGCTGCTCCCCAATTCTGCCGCAGGTTGGCGCTCCCCCTTGAGTACGGCAGGGCGTTGGCCTGGATAAGCCGCTATCATGGCAATGCCAACCGTCTCGATCAGCTGCGCCCGGCTACCAGGATACGGATGGCTGAACAGTCGATAAAAGCCGGTATCAGTGAACTGCTACCCAGGATTTCGGCTGCTGACAAGGATGTGGCCGGGAACGGCGAAGAGTGGCAGCGAGCGGTTGCAGTTGCCGGGATGAGCTGCGATGAGCTTGGCATTGACAGGGAAAAACTGCTGGCACTGAAGCCGGGCAAGCGTGGTGATATGATCCTGCAACGGCGGGTCGAGCTGCTTAGCAGTCGCTTTTGATTCTTCTCAGAACCGGAATTCTATGCAGCACCTTCAGGCAGCTGCCGACATTCTCCCCCAGTTCCTCAATCTCCATCATGAAACCGACTATTTCAAAATAGGCAACCGCATCCTGGAGAATTGCCGTGCAATCGGCCAGATCAACCGGCTGATGGTCCGGGACGCAGACCACTGTTCTCTTGTTGTCCTGCATGTACCAGGCAAGATATGCGGAGTAGGTTCCCGACCTGTTGAGGACAACGGCAAAGGCCTTGCAACGGTCTGATTTCTTGCCGTCGGGCATGGCCTGAACACTGTTGCTGGAGTAGAGTAGGGCAGCCACCTCGCCGGGGTGCGAGTACTCGATGGCGTCCATTGCGGAGACTACGCTGAACTCGGTGGCAGAGGTGCTACTGCTGCAGAAACTGCCGAATTCATTGACCAGCCCGGAGGTCAATGCCGTGTCACGGGTTAATGGCGCCGTTGGATCATCATCAAACTGCTGCTCAGCGCTGTCCGTCTGTGGTGCTGTTTCCGCCGGGGCCGGTTGCACAACGACAGCCGGTTCCGGGGCGGGCTTGGCTATTGGCACCGGTTCGGCCATGGCAGCCGGTGCTGGCGCTGCAGGGGCCTCGATGACAGCCGGCGGCGCTGGCACTGACTGTGGCGCTGGCACTGCCTGAGGTGCTGGCACTGCCTGAGGTGCTGGCACTAACGGTGGTGCTGTTACTGCCGTTGCAGTCTCCGGGGGGCTGATGCCTGCGGCTCCGGCCGCGATCAGCTGTTGCAGCTCGGAGCGCAGTGCCTCCTGCTCAGCCGCAGCCACTCCGGCGCTGACCTCCAGCTCCCTCTGCAGTGCGATAATCTGTTCATCGGCGGCGTAGAGCGCCTCAAGCAGTTCCTCTTCCTTTTCCCTGGATTCATTGGCAAGCCGGATATATTCGTGCTCAACATCACTCATGGCAGCGGTGAGCGCCAGTAGCTCTGCGGCGGCCTGCTCTGCCGGCCGCTCTTCAGCCCTCCGGTCCGCTGCGGCGGCCGCGGCTGCTGCAAGTTCTGCCTCAAGCGCTATGACCCGCTGCTGCAGGTCAACGGCTGACTGTCTGGCAGCATCATTGGCATCTATCTCTGCCTGCAGTGCTTCAATATGTTCCTGCAGGGTGTCGAGGTTGCGGCAGAGCTCTTCCTCCCGTTGCTGCCCCTCTTTCCAGGAGGTTTCAAAAAGTGCCAGGGCAGTAATCTTTTCCATGGCAGAGCTGCTGGTGGACTGCTCGGCCGCCAGGGTTGAACCGAGCAGCTCGTTTTCCGCCTTCAGCCGTGCGATTTCGGTCTTTGCCGCCGCAGATTCGGCGGAGAAGAGCTGTTCCAGGGAGCGGCGCTCCTGTTCACTGGCTGCCAGCTGTTGCTGGAGATCTTCAAGGGTCTCCTTCAGCCCGGCATGCACTCCGGCAGCCTCTGCCAAGGATCTCCTCAGCTCCTCCTTCTCCGGATCTGCAGTAGGGGCGCTGAGGGCGCGGTTCTCTTCGGTCAATGCAAGGATATCTGCCCGGCAGCGCTCTTCAGTTGCCTGCAGCGCTGCCGCACTCTTTGCTGCGACTGCCTTCAGGGAGGCGATCTCCCTGGCCGCCGCAGCTTCCAGGGCCACCTTGTCCCTGGTGATCTTTTCAATGGCGCTTCTTGCCGAAGACAGCTCCGCCCTGAGCCCGGAGATTTCGGCGCTGCTCTCCCCCAGCTGTGCAGGGGCAGTCGCAGGCTCCACCTTTATGGAGAGTTCCTGTTCAACCGGAGTCCGCTGTTTCGGCTGCTGCACCTGCCTGAGGGGAGGCTTTTTCGCCGGGGGGTGCATGACCCGTATCCCCTTGATTATTACCTCGCGCATCGCTCTGCTGAACTCCAGGTTGACCCTTTCCATGGTGAACCCGAGTTTTGTCAGCTGCTCGCTGGCTTCAGCCGCAATCTGGGCGTACTCGTCCGGAGAAGTTCCCAGGCGCTCCGACGAATAGACGAAGATCGCTTTTGAAGCCGTTTCCAGCAGGGCAATGTAGCCCCTGGTTTCAGTGTCGTTTTTGCAGATACAGAGATAGGCTTCGCAGGTATGCCCCCGGAAGCCGGTGTCATGCAGCTGGACTGCCGCAGTTGACCGATGGATTTCCTGGATTGTTTCCTCGGGTACGTCGATGTAGCTGAGAGAGGGGTTTATGGCAAAGCTCATCTGATTATCCTTGGGTTTGATATCATGATTGCCCTAGAGCATTATACAACCTATACTCTGAATGCAAGAGTAATGATTGGAAAGGATTAAATTATGATAATCACTGGAGAGTACATCAAGCTGGACAGCTTTCTCAAGGCCGTCAACGAGGCTGATTCCGGGGGCACCGCCAAACTGCTCATTGTCGA
Source organism: Geobacter sp. (assembly GCA_012026855.1). GTDB lineage: Bacteria > Desulfobacterota > Desulfuromonadia > Geobacterales > DSM-12255 > VEOV01. Next base: position 2,282 of record VEOV01000294.1, on the reverse strand, counting down.
AGGGCTCGTGCTGGTAAACGGCGAGCCTGAACTGCGCCGCGGCCGGAAGCTGCGGGCCGGCGACATGGTTACAGTCAGCGGCAGAAGCTACAGCGTGGAGGTGGAGTGAGATGAGTGCGATTAAGGGTCTTGTGGAGCTGTACCGGCAGAACATTGGCCGGGAAGTGCATGTCGGCCCCTGGCTCAAGATCGAGCAGGAGCGGATCGACGCCTTTGCCGCTGCCACCGGCGACATGCAGTGGATCCACACCGATCCCGCCCGGGCCTTTTCCGAGTCCCCCTACAAGGCCACCATTGCCCATGGCTTCCTGACGCTGTCACTCCTGCCGCTCTTGACCGAGGGGAATGCTCCGGGGAATTTTGAGAAGAACTATCCAGGAATGAGACTGCGGATCAACTACGGCCTGGAGAAGGTGCGCTTTCCGGCGCCAGTCATCTGCGGGGCCCGCCTGAGGGCGCGCAGTGTGGTCACCGGGGTGGAAGAGGTCCATGGCGGCGCGCAGATTGCCTACCGGATCACGGTGGAGATCGAGGCGGCAGAGAAGCCTGCCTGTGTGGTGGAGCAGCTGTTCCGGCTGTATCCTTGAGACTGCCTGTTGAACCATAAAAAAGGGGCGCCGACCAGATGGTCGGCGCCCCTTTTTTAACATATGAAGCAAGGTTTACATCATCTTTGCCAGCAGCGGTACGATCAGCAGGGAGACAATGTTGATGATCTTGATCATCGGGTTTACTGCCGGGCCGGCAGTATCCTTGTAGGGGTCGCCGACGGTATCGCCGGTAACGGCAGCCTTGTGGGCGTCGCCACCCTTGCCGCCGTGGTGGCCGTCTTCAATGTACTTCTTGGCGTTATCCCAGGCGCCGCCGCCGGTGGTCATGGAGATGGCGACGAAGATACCGGTGACGATGGTGCCGACGATTACACCACCCAGGGCTTTGGGGCCGAGGGTGAAACCGACGATAACCGGTGCCAGGATCGGGATCAGGCCAGGAATGACCATTTCCTTGAGGGCGGTCTTGGTGACGATGTCAACGCAGGAGGCGTAGTCCGGCTTGCCGGTGCCTTCCATGATGCCAGGAATCTCGCGGAATTGGCGGCGAACCTCGACAACAACGGCGCCACCGGCAGTGCCTACAGCTTCCATGCACATGGCCGCGAAGTAGTAAGGGAGCATGCCGCCGATGAAGAGACCGACGATGATGTATGGGTCGGACAGGTCAAAGGTGATGGCCTTGCCGGCCATCTTCAGCTCGTCAACATAGGAGGTGAAGAGGATAACGGCAGCCAGACCGGCAGAACCTATGGCGTAGCCCTTGGTAACAGCCTTGGTGGTGTTGCCAACGGCGTCCAGCGGATCGGTAACGGCACGGACAGAATCATCCAGTTCGGACATCTCGGCGATACCACCGGCATTGTCGGTGATCGGGCCGTAGGCGTCCATGGCCACGACGATACCGGTCAGGGAGAGCATGGAGACGGCGGCAATGGCGATGCCGTAAACACCGGCACAGTTGAAGGCAACGATGATGCCGGCAGCGATGACGATTACCGGAGCAGCGGTGGCTTTCATGGAGATGCCGAGACCGGCGATGACGTTGGTGCCGTGGCCGGTGGTGGATGCCTGGGCAATGTGTCTGACCGGGGCATACTCAGTTGCGGTGTAGTACTCGGTGATCCAGAAGATGGCGCCGGTAACAACCAGACCGACGATGGCGGAGATGAAGATGTTGGTGGCGCTGTAACCGGTCGGGTTGCCGGCCGGGAACATCTGTACGGTAACAAAGTAGAAGGCGATGCAGGCGATCACGCCGGAAGCGATCAGGCCTTTATAGAGGGCCAGCATGATTTTCTGGCTGGCGCCCAATTTGACGAAGAAGGTGCCGATGATGGAGGCGATAATGGAAATGCCACCGAGAATCAGCGGATAGCTAACAGCGCCGGCAAAGTTGTTGAATGCCATGGCGCCCAGCAGCATGGCGGCAATCAGGGTTACGGCATAGGTCTCGAAAAGGTCGGCAGCCATACCGGCCCAGTCGCCGACATTGTCGCCGACGTTATCGGCAATAACAGCAGGGTTGCGCGGGTCGTCTTCGGGGATGCCGGCTTCGACTTTACCAACCAGGTCGGCGCCGACGACAGCGCCCATGGTGAAGATACCGCCGCCGAGACGGGCGAAAATGGAGATCAGCGAACCACCGAAACCGAGGCCAACCAGCTGATAGACCACTTCCTAGCCCGGTGCGCCTGGCCTCCGCTTCTGCAGCACCAGGTAGTAACCGGC
>VEOV01000063.1 GCA_012026855.1 Geobacter sp. | reverse complement strand
CGAAGATGCCTTTGACGTTTTTGTCACTGAGGATGAGTTTGAAGGCTTCGGTGACTCTTTCTATGGTGGCCCCGCCGCCGACGTCCAGGAAGTTGGCCGGTTCGCCGCCGGAGAATTTGATGATGTCCATGGTGGCCATGGCAAGACCTGCGCCGTTGACGAGGCAGCCGATGTTGCCGTTCAGAGAGACGTAGGAGAGGTCATGCTGGCTGGCTTCGATTTCGTTGGGGTCTTCTTCGTCGAAGTCGCGCATGTCACCTATTTTGGGGTGGCGGAAGATGGCGTTGTCGTCGAAGCCAAACTTGGCATCAAGGGCAAGGAGTGTTTCTTCTTTGGTGACGACTAACGGGTTGAGCTCTAACATGGCGCAGTCGCAAGCGAGGAAGGTGGTGTAGAGACCTTCCAGCAGTTTGACGGCTTTGGTAGTGAGTTTGCCTTTGCGGCCGAGGGCAAAGGCTATTTTGCGGCACTGGAAGGGGGTGAGGCCGACCAGCGGGTCGATGGCTTCGGTGATGATCATTTCTGGGGTGCTGGCGGCGACTTCTTCGATGTCCATGCCACCTTCGGTGGAGGCCATGACGGTGACTCTGGAGGTGCCCCTATCTACTACTAAGCTGACGTACAGTTCACGGTCGATGTTGCAGCCGTTTTCAACCAGTACTCTGGTGACTACTTTGCCTTCGGGGCCGGTCTGGTGGGTTCTCAAAACCATGCCGAGCATGTCACGGGCGATCTGCTTGACTTCGTCGGCGCTTCTGGCCAGTTTGGGACCGCCCCCTTTGCCTCTGCCGCCGGCATGGATCTGGGCTTTAACTACCCAGGGGCCTTCCCCTAGTCGTTTCGCCCATTCACGGGCGCTGGCGCCGTTGTAGCAGACGTGGCCGTCTGGTACCGGTACGCCGAATTTCCTCAATATCGCTTTCGCCTGGTATTCGTGGATGTTCACTCTGATTCTCCCCGGTATTGATTTGCATGAATATGTTTTTGCCTGCGCGGCACTCTGTCAGCCGGGAAAACGGGGCGGCGTCCCACCCCTTGCATCCCACAATGAAAGGAGTACTGCAGGAAGCTGTGCAACTGTTTGCTCAGCGCAGCCGGCAGTTACGCGGCAACTTTGGCCGTCATGGCCGGCACGAACTGCATGACATCGGCCACAATGAGCAGGTCGGCAATCTCGCCGATGGGCGCATCCTTGTCCTTGTTGATGGCGACGATAAAGTCGGATTTCTTCATGCCGGCCAGGTGCTGGATGGCGCCGGAAACGCCGCAGGCAATGTAGAGTTTGGGTGATACGGTCTGACCGGTGGTGCCGACCTGATGGCTATGCTCGACCCAACCGGCATCGACCACGGGACGGCTGGCGCCCAGTTCCCCGCCCAGAGCCTTGGCAAGTGCCAGGATGGTTGGTACGTTGTCTTTCTTGCCGATACCGCGGCCGGCAGTGACGATGATTTCCGCTTTGGCAAGGTCGACGTCCTTGGCTTCAGCCGGTTCATACCCCTTGAACTCCAGGTTGCTGCTGGTGGCGGCAGCGATGCTTTCTACTGTTGGTGTTCCGCCGGGGATCAGCACGGGGAAAGCCCCGGACTGGATGGTGAGCACACTTTTCGCCGTTTTTGCTGTCACGGTCCGTCTCATCTTGGCGTTGCAGCAGCCGACTTCATAAGCGCCGTCCTTGAGAGCGACGATTTCGGAGATTTGGGCGGCCTTGAGCCGGGCCGCTATCCGCGGCGCCAAGTCCCAGCCGTAGGAGGAGTGAACAAAGACGATACTGTCCGGGTTCTCCTGTTCCACGACTTTGAGGATCAGCTCCCGGTGCAGGTCGGGGTTGTATTCGCCGCAGGCTGCGGCGTCGGCCAGGTAGAGTTTGTTGCTGCAGGCCGGCAGCTGGCTGCTGCTGCCGACGAGGAAGAGGGCTGCCTCAGCCCCCAGAGCCTGGGCAAAGCCGAGCAGCTCGTAGGTAGTGTCCAGGAGCTTGCCTTCGCGGTATTCGCCTATTAGTAGAGTTTTCATGTTTGTCTCCTATCTCAGGACCGCAGTCTTGTCTTTAAGTACGCCGATGACCCTGTCCACCAGCTCGTTCACATCCCCTTCCAGGACAATGCCGCCACCTTTCTTGGCCGGCGGATGGAAGCTGGCGGTGCTGGTGAAGGCTTCATTCTTGAGCAGGTCAGCAACAGCTACCTGGGCAATCTCTTTCTTCTTGGCTTTCATGATATTGGGCAGGGTCGGGTATCGGGGGATGTTGAGACCGAGCTGGCAGGTGACTACTGCCGGTATTTTCAGGGCAGCGACCCCTTTGAGGCCCCCTTCCAGTTCCCGTTTGGCAGTGATGACGCCGTCGGCATAGCTGAAACCTACCAGGGTGGTGGCGCAGGCAAAGCCGAGCAGTTCAGAGACCAGGACCCCGACCTGGGCGGAGCCACGGTCCTGGGACTGCATGCCGGTGAAGATAATGTCATACCCCTGTCCGGCAGCATGCATGGCGATTATCGAGGCGATCTGCCAGGGGTCTTTGGCGGCAACTTCAGCGTCCTGGATATGGATCGCCTTGTCTGCTCCCGTGGCCAGGGCTTTCTTGATGGCCTCGCCAACCCGGGCAGGACCGATGGAGAGCACAGTCAACTCGCAGCCGTCACCCAGTTGTTCCCTCAGCTTGACCGCCTCTTCCACGGCGTATTCATCGTATTCGTTCATCCGCCAGGCAAGATCGGTTTCCGAGAACCAGGTACCGCTGTTGTCCGGCTTGAAGCGGGATTCCATGTCCGGAACCTGTTTGATGCAGACCAGTATTTTCATATGTTGTCTCCTTTTCTGTTAGGCGCTGATTCTTTCAACGACTATTTCCGCCAGATCTCTGACCACAATCTTCCCTTCACCGCCGCCAGTCTTGATACCGTCCTCGAACATGGTGAGGCAGAACGGGCAGTTGGAAACCAGCAGCGGTGCACCGGTCTCCAGGGCCATACCGACCCGCTTTTCGCTGATCTTGGTGCCGAGCTTCTCTTCGGCCAATATCCTGCCGCCGCCGGCGACGCAGCAGCAGCTGTCCATGCCGCTCTTGTCCATCTCCTTGCTCCAGCCGCCGGTGTTGGTGAGGATGT
>VEOV01000262.1 GCA_012026855.1 Geobacter sp. | reverse complement strand
GCCTTAGTCAGCTTGACCTTGCTGGTGAGAATGATGTCCGCCTCCCGGGCACGCTCCACCACCAGCTCCGCAGGGGTCCGGTCGTAGATCCCCATGGTCAGGCCGTCCAGCTCGGTCAGCGAGCCGATCCAGAAGGAGTGGTCCGGAGAGCGGACCCAGTCGCCGTTTTTCACCGCAGCGTCATGCCGGCCGACCCGGTGGGTCAGCTCCAGCAGCAGGGCAAAGGCGGTCTGGGCCACCGATTCGGTGGAGTAGGCCGGCACATTGGAGACCGGAATCCCCTGTTCGGCGGCAGCCGCCACATCCACATTGTTATAGCCGGTCGCCAGCAGGGAAATGTAGCGGAGTTTTGGCAACTGCTGCAGCACTGCCTTAGTCAGCTTGACCTTGCTGGTGAGAATGATGTCCGCCTCCCGGGCACGCTCCACCACCAGCTCCGCAGGGGTCCGGTCGTAGATGGTACATACTCCCAGCTCTTCCAACGGCGTCCAGGGGTTGTCCCCCGGGTTGATGGTATAACCGTCAAGCACAACAATATTCATGGCAGCTCCTTCACCTACAAATGGGTAATTCGTAACTTTGATAGACAATGCTAACCGCAGCAGAGCTCCTCGAGCAGGTCAAAATCAATATGAGATTCGGCCAGACTCCGGATCAGGCTCAGTTTTTCAGTGTCGACAGCAGTAATTTTGGACACATCCTCGGTAATGAGCCGGTACAGTTCGGCGGTGGTATGATTTTCGGCCCGCAGGTAGGGGATGTTGCTCCGCTCAAGAATCATCTGGGTAATGGTGCTGACCGGAGCGGTACCGGGAATCACCAGACCGATAATGCGGGAACGATAATCCGGTATCCGGTAGAGATTCGCCAGGGTCACCAGCAGTTCATCGCGGCTGCTGGTGACAATCAGCAGGGATGGTTCCTTAATCAGCTCGGTGACCCGCTGGGTTGAAGCGGCGCCGATCTGCACATGCTGGATTATTCTGCTGGCTTCGCGCCGGTTCCCCTGGAGCGGCAGTCCCAGCAGCTTGGCAACCCTTCGGAGGGTCGGATTGGCCAGCACCGGATGATAGTCGATGCCGCCGATAACGGTGAGCGCCTCATCTTCCAGGGCCTTGCGGAGATAGTAAAGCGTCCGGGCCCGCTTTTCCGGCATCAGCTTGTTGGCCAGCAGGCCGCGCACATCGACCCCTTCCTTCTGGAAAAGGGCCAGCCCCATGCAGACCTTGTCAACCACATTACCCAGGCCGCCGCCGGTCACCATGAGCACCGGCGCATCCAGTAGCTTGGCAATCCTGGCGTTGGAGGACTTCATGACAGAGCCGACTCCAGGGTGTCCCGACCCCTCGATGATGATGAAATCAGATCTTTTTTCCAGCTCGGCACAGGCATGGACCATCTGTTCATGGAGCCTGTCCGGAGAGACTTCCCCGTCGACTACCAGGCGGGTAGTGTCAGACTGCACCACAACCGGCGACATCCAGCGCAGCTCGTTTTCCAGACTGAAAACCTGGGCAATCAGGGCGGCATCCTTATCCACTATATGGCGGTGGAAACTGACCGGCTTCGGCCCCAGCGGCTTGATAAAGCCGACCCGCTGGTATTTTTTCAACGCCAGATGCATCAGGCCGATACAGGTGGTGGTTTTACCGCAGTTCTGGCCTGTAGCGGCGATGAACAGTTTTTTTGCCATGGCTCTAACCTCTGCTCTGGAAACCGGCTCCCATTAAGAAAAAGACTCACCAGCGGTAAGCGTTCTGCCGGAACTCTTACCCTGTCAGGCAAAGCATAGCACTTTTAACAAGCCGCCGCCATATCCGGCTTGGAAGTAAAAAAAGCCGGAGCGTCCCCCGGCCACGAAAGGAGCACACCTGGCAAAATGTGCCCATAAAGCATTACTGTCAGCATCTGCCGCCGGCTCAGCGCGGCTGAATTGCACCGAGATGGGGGATATAGCTTCTGATCGCCTCCCGCATCAGGTTGCTGATACTGATCTGGTCCCGCCTGGTCAGCTCTTCAAGGGCTGCTTTTTCTTCATCGCTGACCCGGATGGAGAGGACGTTGTATTTCGGCTGTGCTTTGTATTTACCCATGACTTCTCTTCTCCGCGTGATGCCTGCGAATGAGGCAGGTGAAAGGTGCCGATATGAGAGCATTAGGACCCTTTCGTTGCATGTCTTAGCGATATGGAGCGACAGCAGCCGATATTGTCTGAGCCCAAAGGGCGAGTTTATCGGCTGCAGCGGAATGAGGTTAGACATGCAGAAAGAGGTCCGTCAGCTCGATTGGCGGCGCCTTTCACCTGCCTTTGCTTCTCTTGCTGGCTACGGCTTGTACACCTTCATCAGCGCCTGAGCCATGTCGGCCGGACTCTCGGCTACTGAGATGCCGCACTCTTTGAGGACGGCGACTTTTTCGGTGGCTGTTCCCTTACCACCGGAGATGATGGCCCCGGCATGGCCCATTCTTTTGCCTGGAGGGGCGGTGATCCCGGCGATGTAGGCAGCGACCGGTTTCTTCATGTTTTCTTTGACGAAGCGGGCGGCTTCTTCTTCGGCGTCGCCACCGATTTCACCGATCATGATGACGGCTTCGGCGGCTGGGTCTTGTTCAAAGAGCCTCAGGCAGTCGATGTGGCTGGCGCCGTTGACCGGGTCACCGCCGATGCCGACGCAGGTGGATTGGCCAAGTCCGAGGCAGGTGAGCTGCCAGACGGCTTCGTAGGTTAAGGTGCCGCTTCGGGATACGACGCCGATTTTGCCCGGTTTGTGGATGTAGCCGGGCATGATGCCGATTTTGCATTCTCCGGGGGTGATGACGCCGGGGCAGTTGGGGCCTACAAGTCTTGTGTTCTTCCCCTTTAGGTACTGTTTGACTTTGACCATGTCGAGGACGGGGATCCCTTCGGTGATGCAGCAGACGAGTTCGTTGCCGGCTTCGATGGCTTCCATGATGG
>VEOV01000374.1 GCA_012026855.1 Geobacter sp. | reverse complement strand
TACGTCATCGGCGGCGGCCGGATGGCTCAGGCGATCCTCCGCCCCAACGTGGTCGATTTCATCGAAATTGCCACCGGTCGCGAACATCTCGAACTGCAGATGGAAGAGATTCTCATCCCGGACAAATCGGCCTTTGTCGGCGAGAACCTGATCAGTTCTGGCTTCAGGAAGGAGACCGGCACCATCATTGTCGGCATCAAGAAGGTCAATGGCAAGATGGTCTTCAACCCCGACTCCCACTCGAAAATTGAAGCCGGCGACACCCTTATTGTCCTTGGAGACCCGGCGGCCATTCTCAAACTTGAAGAGCTGATCAGCTGTGACTCCTGCGCCACCGACATTATCAAAAAACATAAAGCGGAGCATGCCCGTGTCTGACAGAATTATTCATGCCCATGTCCCTTTCCTGCAGCTGGAGGACAACCTGGGGTTCATACTTGAAAAAGGCGTTCATCCCGAGATCTTCCTCGCCGGCGACCTGCTCGACACCGTCATTCCTGAGCAGGTTGAATCCGTGGCCGCCTCCCTGCAGGCGGCAAAGCTGACCTGTACCATCCATGCCCCCTTCATTGACCTGAACCCTGGCTCGGAGGAGAAACTTATCCGCGAAACAACCCGGCTCCGCTTCAGGCAGATCTGCGTAGTTGCATGGGTCCTGAGGCCGAAGGTCATGGTCTTCCATCCCGGTTACGACAAATGGCGCTATGGTGAAAAGCAGAGCTCCTGGCTGAAGCATAGCATCGATACTTTTACAGAAGTGCTGGCCGCCACCGAACAGACCGGCTGCAACATTGCTGTTGAAAACATCTTCGAGGAAGAGCCTTCAACCCTGCTGGCGCTGCTGGAGGCGGTCAATCACCCCCGCTTCCGCCACTGCTTTGACGTCGGTCACTGGAACCTTTTCAGCGCCAACAACATCAGCCTCCCGGAGTGGTTTACCCTGCTTGGCGCACAGATGGCCGAAGTACATATCCACGACAACAACGGCCTGCGTGACGACCACGCTCCGGTGGGCGAAGGCGGCATCGACTTCGAACAGTACTTTGCGCTCCTGAAACGTTACGCGCCACAAGCCGTCTGGACCCTGGAAGCCCACAGCCGCAGTTCCCTTGAACGGGCGGTAAAAAGTATCGCCCCCTTTGCCACGAAAGACTGACTGGAGATTTAGTGCACGTAAAGACCGTAGAATTTATAAAAAGCGCCACCAAACCGGCCCATTACCCCGAGGGTGAACTCCCGGAGATCGCCTTCGCCGGCCGCTCCAACGTAGGAAAATCCTCCCTCATCAACGTGCTGGTGAACCGGAAAAGCCTGGTACGCACCAGCTCCACCCCCGGCAGGACCCAGCTGATCAACTTCTTCAATGTCAACAGCGCCTTCACCCTGGGCGATCTCCCCGGCTACGGCGTTGCCAAGGTGCCACTGGCAGTGAAAAAACAGTGGGGACCGATGATGGAGACCTACCTCTCCTCCCGCCCTAACCTGCGCGGCGTCGTCCTGATTCTCGACATCCGCAGAACACCACGGGAAGAAGACCTGCAGATGCTTGACTGGCTCAGATCCTTCGCTGTACCGCCGCTCCTGGTGGTTACCAAGTGCGACAAGGTCTCCAAAAACGAACGGGAAAAGCAGCTGGGGCTCATTGCCAAAACATTGGCAGTGCAGAAGGCCGACCTGCTCCCCTTCTCCGCCCTGTCGCGCGACGGCCAGGATGTCATCTGGCAACGGATCGAAGAGCTCCTGGCAGCAGCGGAAAACAGCGCCGCAACGCCCGCAATTACCCCTTGATTTCTCCAGCGGCACTGGCTAGAATCAACTTACGAAACATTTGCTCTCTGTCATGATCGTGTGACTGCAAAACCCTGGCGGAATACTTTAAAATCAGGGGGTCTCTTTCAGCCGTGGTGTGCTGCCCCATTGCGCGGGAATTGCCTGAAGCGGCTTCCAGACTCCCACCTCATAGGAACTCGCCCAGAGGTCCTTCGAGTCCACGGCATGATGGAGAGTATGTTAAAAAGAGGTTGGCGCAAGCCAGCCTCTTTTTTTATCCCACCTAAGCATAACCGCCTCTAATTAGACTTGACTTCAACAGGCAGTTCACCTAAATAAGAACCCTGCAACATATAAACCGCTCACAAACCGAAGCACCGCCTGTTATGACATACATTCCGGATGGATCTTGCCATTCACGGAGGGAACATGAATTTTAGCGGTCGTATTTCCACCTTTCCTGCAGCGTTTTCCCGTCTTTACACATGCTTGATCCTGCTGACTTTTTATATTACCGCGACTACCAACCCTGCCATGGCTTTTCCAATCAACGGCGTTTGCGGCAGTGCCAGTGGTATGGACTACTCGGCCCCCCCGGCTACCGGACTCTGCTCCAGCGGGACACCCTCGACCGCTACCGGCATCGGCCCATGGTTCTGGAGC
>VEOV01000012.1 GCA_012026855.1 Geobacter sp. | reverse complement strand
TATTGTTCCCAGCCGACAAACGGGTAGAGAATTTCAGAGATTTTACCCGGAGTTCCGGCAAGGAAGCGCACCTCCTCCCCTGACTCGGCAAGATGGGTGACAATCGGGAGAGCGCGGCGCTCTGCAGCGGCTACGACCTCGGCCAGCAGCTGCTGGGAAACGGTGAAGGGCGCATGGGGGGAAAGACCGGGAAGCAGGCCGGCAGGCAGTTTCGAGATGTCAGCCTCAAGACTAGCCAGCAGAGGCTGGAACCTCTCCGGATCATGGCCGATGAACTCAAGATAAACCCGGCCAGACAACCCGCAATCTGCATACACCGGCAGCAGCCGTCTGTCGCTGAGGATATCGCCGACCATGGTCGTGCCGCTCTGCAGTGATATTTTGCACCCCTCATGCAGTGACCGGCAGAGATCTTCAAAGGATATGCCCCGCTTCACCTTGATCACCTGAACAATCCAGTCCACGTAGGATCTGGGCGCGTAGCCGAGACCGCTCTTATGCAGCCAGGCCGGGAAGTGGGTAAGTTCAAGATGGCTATGGGCATTGACCAGCCCCGGCATCAGGACGCAGCCGGGAAACTCCCTGACTCCGGCCGGGTACATCCTGCGCAGGTCTGCCAGTTTGCCGACTGCGGCGATCTTGCCGTCAGCAACAGCAATGGCCCCCCCGGCAACAGGGGAGCCATTGATCGGCAGCATATATGAGGCGGCGAATATCTCCATGTCAGTTATCACCTGATGGGCCCGGCACTGAAATGACTAATCAGCACCGAGCAGACAGTTGTCAATCAACCGTGTTTTGCCGACTCTGACGGCAATCGCTGCCAGAGAGCCTGAAACGGCAAAATCGCTTCGCTCAAGAGTCATACCGTCCCGGATCTCGGCATAATCGATCTCGACGCCATCCTCCTGGCTGAGCACCCCTTTAAGCAGATTTTCCAGAGCATTGACAGAACGCTCTCCCGCTGCAAATGCAGTTCTGGCTGCATCGAGCGCTCTCTTCAGCGCCAGGGCCCGGCCCCGTTCGGCCGGAGAGAGATAGACATTACGCGAACTCATGGCCAGCCCGTCAGGCTCACGCACTATGGGCATGCCGGCAATCTCCACCGGCATGTTCAGATCAATGGCCATCTGCCTGATGACAGCCAGCTGCTGGTAATCCTTCCTGCCGAAAAGTGCCACGTCCGGCTGCACAATATTGAACAGCTTGCAGACAACGGTTGTGACCCCGCGAAAATGTCCGGGTCTGCTGGCCCCGCAAAGCGGCTCGGTCAAAGGCCCGGCATCGACATAGGTCTGATAGCCGTGGGGATACATGGCAGCAGCAGTCGGCGCAAAGATGACATCCACCCCTGCTGCCGCCGCAAGGGCACTATCCCGCGCCATGTCACGCGGATACTTTTCGAAATCTTCGCCTACACCAAACTGGGTGGGATTGACAAAGATGGAGACAACCAGCAAATCGGCCCGCCGGCGCCCCTCTCTCATCAGTGAGGCATGGCCCTCATGCAGGTACCCCATGGTTGGAACCAGGGCAATTCTCTCCCCCCGCTGTCTGGCAGCCAGGGCAAACTGCTGCATCTGCTCCGGGCTTTCAATTATCTGCAGTTGCATCATAAGTCTGGCACCATTAATTGAAGCTGTGTTCAGTATCGGGGAAAACGCCGCTCTAGACTTCGGAGATATAGGAAGTGACCGCCCCCGAGATCAATGCAGCAGCATCTGCATATCTTTTGACAAATTTGGGTGAATACTTTTCACAGAGGCCGAGGATATCATGGATCACCAGCACCTGGCCATCGCACCCGGCGCCGGCACCGATCCCGATGGTGGGAATGGTCAGGGTTTCGGTGATGCGTGCCGCCAGACCCTGCGGAATTCCTTCCAGCACCACGGCAAAGGCGCCGGCGTTCTGCACGGCAACGGCATCTTCAAGAATCCGCTCGGCCTGTTCACCCTTTTTCCCCTGGACCTTGTAACCACCCATACGGTGAATCGATTGTGGCGTCAGCCCAATATGGGCGACTACCGGGATGTCAATCTCCACCAGAGCTGCAATGACGGGAGCAATGTTGACACCCCCCTCTATTTTTACCGCAGCCGCCCCACCCTCTTTCAGCATCCGGCCGGCATTCCTGCGGGCATCGGCAATATCGATCTGGTAGGACATGAAGGGCATGTCAGCCGCCACCAGCGCCTTTGGATTGGCCCGCATGACAGCACGGGTATGATAGAGCATCTCATCCATGGTCACCGGCAGGGTATTTTCATAGCCGGCCACCACCACCCCGGCCGAATCTCCGATAAGAATAACATCGACGCCACAGGCGTCCATGATTCTGGCAGTCGGATAGTCATAACAGGTCAGCATGGCAATCTTTTCGCCATCGACCTTCATCTTCTGGATATCCAGAATGGTTTTCTTCCTGCTCATCTGGCACTCCCCTTCATTACTTCCAGCTCCTTGACGACTGAGTCGCTCTCGGCCTTGCGGCTTTCAAGATCATTGAAGATGTCATGAACCATCATGGCAACACCATCTACCGATTTGCGGATATCCTTGCCACCGCGCACCTGACCCGCAGTTGAAGCAACCATATCCTCAGCCATCTGCCTGATGGTGGCAATTGACTGGGCAATGCTTCTGGTGGCATTTGCCTGCTCCTTGGAAACAGTGAAGATCCTGGATGTCATGGAGCTGACATCCTCAATGGAGCGCGTCACCAGATCAACGCCGGTGGACTGCTCCCTGGTCGCCAGTTTGATCTCCTCGGTCATTGACAGTGACTGGTTGGCACTTGATATTATAGTGTTCAGCGAGGCGCCGGTATTCTGGCCGAGAGACACCCCTCTTTTCACAAGCTGCTTTGTCAGCGAAATATTCTCGGCTGCCGTGCGGGATTCATTGAGAATATCTTCGATGATCGAGGTTATCTCTCCGGTAGACTGGCCCGTCTGCAGGGAGAGGTTGCGGATTTCGTCCGCGACAACGCCGAAGCTTCTGCCATACTCACCGGCCTGAGCGGCAATTATGGAGGCATTAAGAGCAAGCAGATTGGTTCTCTTGGTAATATCATTGATGACATTGACAATGCTGTCGATGCGGGAGCTGTTTTCCGACAGTCGCATGATCCCCTGGTAGGAGAAATCAACGGCTTTCTGAATTTCTGTCAGTGCCTCCGCAGTCTCCTGCACAACGGCGCGGCCAGCATCAGCCTGTGCCTTGACCTGACTGGAAACCTTATGGGACAGGGCGGCACTCTGCTCGACATTTCTAACCGATGCGCTGATCTGCTCCATTGCTGAAGCAGACTTG
>VEOV01000078.1 GCA_012026855.1 Geobacter sp. | reverse complement strand
TTTTCGCATCAACTTTGCCATACTCGATAATTGCCTCTTTGACGGTCAAGCGCTTCCATGGCCTCTGGAAGCTGATCTCCGCCTCCTGATAGGTGAAATCGAGTTTGCCGAGCAGGTTCATGGTCACATGGCAGAGCATCTCTTCGGTAAAGTCCATCAGGTCTTCAAAAGTGGCATAGGCCTGATAGAACTCCATCATGGTAAACTCGGGATTATGGCGTACTGAAATCCCTTCATTTCTGAAGTTGCGATTGATCTCGAATACCCGGTCAAAGCCGCCGACAACCAGCCGCTTCAGGTAAAGCTCCGGTGCAATGCGCAGGTAAAGCTGCATGTCGAGGGCGTTATGATGCGTGATGAAGGGTCTGGCAGTGGCACCACCAGGGATTGGCTGCATCATCGGTGTTTCGACTTCGAGGAAGTCGCGGCTGACCATGAACTCCCTGATCAGACTGACTACCCTGGCCCGCTTGGCAAAAACTTCGCGCACCTCCGGATTGACGATAAGATCGACATAACGCTGGCGGTAGCGCGTTTCGACATCGGTAAGTCCATGGAATTTCTCGGGAAGTGGCAGCAGTGACTTGGTCAGCAGGCGGATCTCAGTAACATGCAGTGACAGTTCACCGGTCTTGGTCCTGAACGGCCAGCCCGATGCGCCGACAATATCGCCGATATCGTAATCCTCAAAGACCGAAAAGAGCTCTTCGCCAACGGTGTCCTTACGGACGTAGAGCTGCATGCGCCCCTTTCTGTCCTGAAGCTGGATGAAAGCAGCCTTGCCAAAGGAACGCCTGGCAATCATCCGGCCGGCAACAGTGAAAAAGGCTGTCTTCTCGGGTATTTCCTGGACCTCGCCAAAAGCAGCGGTAAAATCAGCCGAGGTATGTTCCGGCCTGAAATCGTTGGGATATGGATTTATACCTGCGCCCCAGAGGGCATCTACCTTGCGCCGCCTCTGCAGCAGCAGTTCACTTAACTCTTCCACAAATAACTCCTTTATTTATAACCAAAAACAGAAACTGTAAAAATAGACCGAAACAGCGGGAGCGTCAAGGTTAAAGCAGGTCATCAGAGGCCGAGCATTATTTCAGGCAGTAAAATCTTGCCGATGGTGATAAGCCCCAGCTGACCGTAATAGTTGTCACCCCAGACATACCAAACGCCATTGACTTTAGCCATGGAGGATGACCCGAATGCCCGAATATCAGTGACAACCCCGGCAGGAAGGACAACCTGCACGGCAACACTGCTGTCCTTGACACTACCTTTACCAAGCTGGCCGAAAAAGTTGTAACCCCAGGCCCAGACTGTTTGATCAGAAAGTCTTGCCAGACCATGGGAAACACCTGCAGCCACCTGGACAACGCCGGTCAACGGCGTGAGGTCAGACTTAACTACCTGAGTTGGAATGTAATTTTGAGTCAATGAGCCGTTGCCCAACTGGCCGTAAGCATTATACCCCCAAGCCCAAATAGTATTATCTTTTGCAACAGCATAGCTAGATGCCCCGCCGGCAGCTATATTAATAATGCCTGACGCTGGTATGGGAACCCGGTTAGGTGACGACATTGCCCCGGTGACCTTGGGATCGATCCCGAGCTGGCCTGTGCCGTTGTAGCCCCAGGCCCAGACAAAGCCGTTGGCCCGGGCAAGGGAGTGATAACCATTGGCAGCAATGGAGCTGATATTGGAGAAACTGATGCCGGCGCTGTTGGCTTTGACTGCCACATAACTGACATTAAAAGGGGGCGTAGCTTGAAAGTCAACCCCCAGCTGCCCGTAATAATTCTGCCCCCAGCCCCACAGGGTGTCATCGTTCTTCAAGGCAAGGGTATGATAAGCCCCGGCGGCAACGGCTTTTACCCCTGATAATTTGACTGTAGCACTGCGATTGGCAAAAACAGGTACGGGATCGCTGCTGTAGGTCGTGCTGTTGTTACCGAGCTGACCAAAGGCGTTATAACCCCAGGACCTCACTGTACTGTTGTTGAAGAATGCTACCGAGTGGTTGCCACCTGTGGCAAAACCGCTGAACGGATAATAGGCCGACAACGGACCAAGGGCAGTTCTGCTCCCCAGGTTACCGGTGCCCAGTTGGCCAAAACCGTTATAACCGGTTGACATCAAAGTCGTGCTATTTCTGAAAACAAGATTATGGGCATAGAAAATCGTAGCCGAGTTAGGCACGGTTGTCGGGGTGGACGACGAACTACTACCGCAACCTGAGAGAAAGGATATAGTCAATGCAAAGAGAACTGCGGCGATATTGCCATGTTTTTTAACCATTTAAGACTCCAATTATAAGGTTTTACTTTAACTCAACGCCACTACAGCTGATGTCAACCGTTTTCCCCTGCCCGGTAGCGGACAACACCCCTCGCCCCTGATAGCTGCCACTCCGGAAGCAGGAAATCTCCCCCTGGGGCCAGGCCAAAGGTGTTGAGTTCACGACTGTCACGCTCAGCGGTTTTTTCAAGTCACTGTCACTTATGGAGGTCACTGTTACGGGGAATTTAAGAGCCGGATGATTGCCGGACGCAATCAAAATAGGCGTAGATGGCGACTGGTTGTTTGAAAAATAATAAGATTTGGATGAAAAACTGCCCGAATATCCTGTTTGCACAAAAATACCGAGTTGGGCGGCACCGGCAGAGTCGATACGAAGTTGATATTCAGGAGTCCAGTTGATATCTGTCTGCAACCACGTAGCAACAACCGCTCCGTTGGCAGGCGACACCCACACCTTAGCTACCAAAGCTGCGGCAGAGACACTTTTCCTGACACTGTTTTTTCGTTTAAGCAGGGCAGCAAGCTCTTTTTCAGTACGCCTTCTTGCCTGGTAAACGGCTTCCAGTTGGGCGATGGCATAATCGGTTCCCTGGCGGATTGTAGTCATTGGTTCAGGATTGGTCTTGGTACGCCGCGGAGCCTTGCCGCTCTGGGATTTTGCCGCTGCCTTGAAAATTTCCTCCTTGACTGAGAGGGCTTTCAAGCGGTCATGCAACAGCTCCTCTTTGGCAACAATGGTTTCAAGCTCCTTTTCATCGCTGTTGCCAGGTTTCAACGGCGCAGTGGTAACCCGGAGTATTTCCGCTGACCCGACCGGTTTGATTCTTAAAGAGTCAGCCGCCACTGAAGCAGGCAGGATAACCTCAAGATAACCTTTCCTGGCGGATGTCGTCTGCTCGACAACGGCGCCATCAAGATAAATCGAAGCAGATTTCGAGTCAGCTGCCGAAACAGTGGCAGCGATCAATAGCAGAGCAGGCACAAATAAAGACAAACGGTTCATTATCACCTGACGTCAAGCAGAATAACTTC
The DNA here is from genome assembly GCA_012026855.1 of Geobacter sp. Taxonomy (GTDB): domain Bacteria; phylum Desulfobacterota; class Desulfuromonadia; order Geobacterales; family DSM-12255; genus VEOV01. Next base: position 20,425 of record VEOV01000078.1, on the reverse strand, counting down.
AAAAACAAGTGTTGCATTGGGAGGTATAACCCCGCCTGCACCTGCAGCGCCGTAACCAAGCTCCGGCGGAATGACAAGTTTACGTTTGCCGCCGATTTTCATGGTCATGACACCCTCATCCCAGCCGGGAACCACCTCACCTTTGCCAATGGTAAAGGTAAAAGGCTGATTATTGTCGAGTGAGCTGTCAAACTTGGTGCCATTCGTCAGCCAGCCGGTGTAATGGACCGTGACCTGCTTGCCCGGCGATGGAGTGTTACCGCTGCCGGCCACAAGATCCTCATACTGCAGGCCGGATGGGGTCTTCTTCATGGTTGCAGCTGTTGTGCCCTGAGTAGCCGCTGGAGAAGGCGCAACCGGCTCACTCCTGGTACAGGCAGACATCAGCAATGACGATGCTACGCAAACTAAGGATGCAACTCTGATAACTGGGCGCATAATTACCTCTGACAGAACTGGTATCAGGAAAGCTGATGGACAAAAAGCCCTGATCTCAACTTGGGCTCGAACCAGGTGGATTTAGGCGGCATTATCTTTTCCGCATCGGCAAGTGCCATCAACTCGTCAATGGTTGTATGAAAAAGCTCGAACGCAACCTCATACTCACCGCTGTCGACAAGTCTCTCAAGCTCGGCCGCGCCCCTGATCCCGCCAACAAAATGGATGCGCTGATCGATGCGCGGGTTGCGAATGCCAAGCACGGGACTGAGCAGGTTGTTCTGCAGAATTGACACATCCAGGCAAGCGACAGGATCATCAGCGTCAAAAGATTCTTCTCTGGCAGCAAGCTCGTACCATTTCCCGTCAAGGTACATACCGAACAGATGCCTCTCCAGACCTTCCCTTCTGGAAGTGAGTGGCGTAATTTCAAAGCTCCGGCTCACCAGTGTCATAAACTCGGCCAGGGAATGCCCGTGAAGATCTTTGACAGCACGATTGTAGGACATGATGTTCAGCTCAGTATCAGGAAAGATAACCGTCAGAAAATAATTGTACTCTTCTGTGCCGTCATGGGATGGATTGGCCGCTTTGCGCAGCTCCCTGACCCGGCTGGCGGCGGCACTGCGATGATGACCATCTGCCACATAAAGCGTCGCGATGTCATGCAGAGCAGTGGTAAACTCTGCAATAAGCTGTGTGTCACGGACTACCCAAAGAGTGTGAGAAACACCATCGTCAGTAGTAAAGTCGTATTCGGGAGTGGCAGTGGTCACCGTTTTCAGCAGAGCAGCCATGGTCTGGTTGTGGCGGAAGGTGTAAAAGACCGGCTCATCATTGGCATCGAGATAGTCGATATGCTTGACCCGGTCTTCTTCCTTGTCAGCCCTGGTAAGTTCATGCTTCTTGATCACGCCGCTCTGGTAGTCGTCGACCGCAGAACAGGCTACCAGCCCGGTCTGCACGACACTGCCCATTTTCTGGCGGTAAACATAGTAGCATTCGCAACTGTCCTGAATCAGCACACCGCTCTTGATAAATGCGGCCAGATTCTCCTGTCCCTGCCTGTAGACCGGCTCTGCATGAATGTCCATATCTGCTGGCAGGTCAATCTCAGGGCGAGAAATATGTAGAAAGCTGCGACTGTTGCCCAAAGCCATCGCCCTGGCCTCTTCCGTATTCATGACGTCATAGGGAAGCGCTGCCACTTTGTCGGCAAGTGCCACTGGCGGACGTAGTCCCCTGAAGGGTTTAACAATAGCCATACCGTTACCTCATAAATTCAAAAATATCTTCTAGCACCCATAAATCTCTCTGCAAAATATCTCTCATCAATGGTAGACACCTTGATCTCGTCACCTCTACGGGGGGCATGGACGAAACGACCGTTGCCTACGTAAATCCCCACATGATTGATACGATCACTGGATGCACCGAAAAACACCAGGTCTCCGTCTTTAAGAGAATCCCTGGTCACCTTGTCGCCCGTCCTGAACTGTTCACCGGAGGTGCGTGGAATATTGACCCCGCACAGGTTGTAAACAGCGCGGACAAAACCGCTGCAATCCATACCCTCAACGACATTGTCCCCGCCCCAGCGATAAGGGATCCCTACAAACCGCTCGGCAGTACGGGCTGCTATGCCCCCCATATCCGAGGATTGCCGGCTCTTCTCCCGTGGAGCAATGCTTGAAGCAGGCTTGTGTACCGTATCAACCTTGACGGTTTTACTGAAGACTGCGTCAGGAGAGGCAATAAAATAGCTCTCGGCAAGTTTTTCCGCAACGAGTTTCTCAGCGGCTTTTTTTGCCCGGTCTTTGGAGGAATAATCGCCGAAGCGGACTACATAAACGCCACTGTCCTTGCGGAAATAAAACGCCTCGATCCCCTTGCTCTGCAGTTTGACGGTCAAACGTTCGGCGTTGCGCACGTCGGAAAACGCCCCCACCTGGATCGAATAACCGAGCCTGGAGACGCCGGCCACGCTCTTCATCTGGGTGGCACAACCGGAAGTAGCACTGACCAGTATCAGTGAACAGGCCACAAAGAATGAGCGACACAGGTTACCGTTACTCATCGGTAACGCTCCTTCTCACCCCCATCAGGAAAGCAACTACAAAATCCTCAAGATCGCCATCCAGTACGGCATCAGGATTACCAGTCTCTACGCCGGTGCGCAGATCTTTTACCATTTTGTAGGGATGCAGTACATAGGAGCGAATCTGACTCCCCCAGCCGATTTCTTTCTTGTCGGCTGAAAATTCGGCAGCCTTGGCCTCCCGCTCCTGAATCTCGCGCTCATAAAGTTTTGACCGGAGAACCTTCATGGCGGATGCCCTGTTGGAGTGCTGACTCCGTTCGCTCTGGCAGGCAACAACTATACCGGTGGGTATGTGGGTGATCCTGATGGCCGAGTCCGTGGTATTGACATGCTGCCCGCCGGCGCCGCTGGAACGGTAGGTGTCGACGCGCAGATCAGACTCGACGATCTTGACCTCGATGTCATCGGCAATCTCGGGAAAAGCAAAAACTGAAGCAAAGGAGGTATGACGGCGGGCATTGCTGTCAAAAGGGGAAATCCGCACCAACCTGTGGATGCCGGCCTCGGCCCTGAGATAGCCGTAGGCATACTCACCGGTGACGGTAACGGTACAGCTCTTCATGCCGGCTTCGTCGCCGGGCTGGTATTCAGTGATATCAGTGCGCCAGCCTTTTCGTTCGCAGTAGCGCAGATACATGCGCAAGAGCATCTCTGCCCAGTCCTGTGACTCAGTACCACCGGCGCCGGAATTTATGGATAGATAACAGGAACTTCTGTCGTGGGGGCCTGACAGCATCCTTTGAAACTCAGCCGCCTCAACTGATTTTTCAAGTTCAGCATTCAGCTCGTGTGCTTCGGCAAGAGTTGCCTCGTCCTCCACTTCACTCCCGAGCTCAATCAGAACCCGGATATCATCAGCCTTGCGTACCAGACCATCCCAGCAATCAAGCACTTTCTCGATGGAAGTTCTTTCTCGCAGAACATTTTGTGCGCTTTCGTTATCATCCCAAAAACCAGGCAGAGCAATGCGTGATTCAATCTCCTGAATATCCTCACGTTTTCGATCTATGTCAAAGAGACCCCCGAAGCTTGGCAATACGCTCCGAAAGCTCATCTACTTTTGCTGTTTCTTCCCTGAACATCTGCTGCCTCCTTGCTATTAAAACGTGCCCTGTTTAATAGCATCTAGTCGTAGCCGCGGCAAGTCAAAAGCGACTATCAAACCACGTTCAGACCTATTAATTAAGGTTTCGCAGTCTTTACGCGTCCTCTGACCTTGAAAACGAAATCGTAGTTAAGAATATCCTCCCACTTATAACCTTTTGCCGTTGAGCGGGTATCGTCACCGCCGCTGTAGGGTTTGCCGGGGATGTAGAACCAGTTGACGATGGCGTCGCCGTAATGGCGCAGGATGATCCAGTATTTTCCCTTGGTGATCTGCGGTGTGCCTTCCGGAAAACGGAAGTTGAAGTCGACCCAGTAATAGCCGGGTTTGCGGCCGATCTTGTCCAGGTAGACAGGATCAGAGCGCAGTCCGGTGAGACTAGGCTTGCCATCGACATCTTCAACAAAGTCGAGCATCAGCGTACCGTCACCACCGAAACGGTGCAGCGCCAGCGAGACCTTTTCCATGGAGAAATCATTCTCGAACTTTATTGCCTGGGCATAGACATTGGTGGAAGTGACGTATTCAGATGTCTCCTTATCCAGGACCTTCATGGCACTACTGCCGGTTATCCGGAAAGTATCCACAAGATTGGGGAACTCCATATTGCCGAACTCGTCATAATTAGCATGGGCAGGCTTTTTGGCAGGCGGCGGCAGAACCGGCTTTGGCGGAGAGGGCTTCTTCGTTTCAGGCTTTTTAGTTGGCGGTGCCGGCTTTTTGGCCGGCAAATCCGGCTTAGTGGAGACCACAAGGGGGGGGACAGTGCCGCCCGCCGCAACCGGGGGGATCACCGGTACAACATCACCGGACGGCTCGCTCTGGGCCAGCTTGACCGAATTGCTTACCAGATAGGGACGTGGCTCTACATCTGACCCTTTGAGTTTGACATCGATTCTGTCTTCGAGAAATTTTGCATCAATACTTTCAGAATACGCCGGCAGATAGGGTGCCGCACTCCAGGTATCGTTTATATCAGTAGAATCAAGTCCGTGAGTCTGCTTGATATGGCGTGATGAAGTAAACTGGCGCGACTGCTGGGGATCGTATGAGAGCCACCCCAGGTCGGGAAAATATATCTCCATCCAGGCATGCCCCCCCTGCCCCATGCCCTGCACCACAGATCGCTCTTCGTCGATGGGAACCTTCCACTGCTCCTTGAGACTGATGCCGCCGACAATCCTGGCCGGGATGCCAGCCGCCCGGAGCAGCGCCATGGAAAGATGGGCAAAATTCTGGCAGTTGCCGGATCTGTTGGCAAGTGTGTATTTGGCGTCATACTGAACCGGGTTGTAGGTATATTTGATGTTGTCGGCAATAAAATTCAAGATGGAGCTGACCGCCTCAAATTCAGTGGCAGCACCGCCAGTGAGGGTTTTAGACAGTTCAGCGATGTCATTATCCGAAGACTGAACCATGTCAGTCCTTTTCAGAAAAACTTTTTCCTTGGCGGCCAGTCCTGTCAATGGGAATTCTGCTTTGCTCGTCATGGCAGAAAGTGCAGATCTGACTCTGGTTTCAAACTGCATGTTGATGGAAACATCCTGCTTCAGCCTGTTCCAGGTGACTTTTTTGAAACTGTTGCCAAAGCTGTCGGTTACATCCTCCACTTCAGCCGGCTCGGGGCGAAACTTGATCATTTTTGAAACCAGATCCTGCTTTACCCCTTTATTGGAAAATTGAGCCGGCATGGCGAACTTGAACGTCAGGGTATCAACCGGCTTGTCGACGGCAAAACCGATCTGCTGACTGAGCAAAATGGAACTCTCCAGCTCACCTTCCAGGATGAGAGTTTTGGCACTGGCGACCGAAACATGCAGAAGAACAACCAACAGTCCCGACAGAATTTTTTTCATTTGATCAACCTCTCAGGGGAAATCTGAAAATAAAAAACAGAACACCATGTGAAACAGTGTTTATTTTAATCGTAAAAAATGATAGTTAAACAATAAAAATTAGTTTCCAAGAATAAAAGCAATATAGACTGCATTCATCTCATATTCAATTGATTTGACGGGAGCATTACATGAAAAAAGCATGCCTCACTCTCTCATTTGCCCTTCTCGCTGCCATGCCAGTTTCTCTTTATGCCGCTGCTTCCTGTGTTGACACGGATGGAGAAGCACTAATCGTCAACGGCGACAAACCGGCAGCAAAAATTGAGGCTGTTGCCCGAGCTAAATGGGCCGCCATTGAACAGTCGGTTGGAGTAAATGTAAAAGCACAGAGTGTTGTCCAGAATTTTGCCCTGGTTGATGATGCCATCATGAAGCAGATCAAGGGTGTGGTCACTGGGCACAAAGTAATCTCCGAAGATATTTCCGGAGATGTCTACAAGGTAAAGGTCAACGCTTGCATTGAACCTGCCAATGCCGGCGAGGCACTGGCATCCCTGTCTCTGAACAATTCGATCGCCGTATTCCTGCCGGCAACCAAACCTCGCGAAAGGACCCATCTTGAGGCCAACGATGTCCAGGAAGAAGCAAACATCCTTTCCGAAACGGTAATCGGTGCCTTGGCAGAGCAGGGATTTACGGTCGTTGATGTTGCGCCCTCCGGAGCTGCCGATGCAGCGGCGATTGAGAGAGCCATGAAAAGCGGCAATTTCATGACTCTTAGAAGCATGATGTACAAATTCCTGTCAAACCTGCTGCTTATCGGTAAGGCTGACTACACGATTTCCACCAAGAAGAATGAAGATATCGGCTTCGGCACCAAGATGCCGTTTCAAAATGTCACGGTCAGGCTCACCTACAGACTGGTGGCCAAAGATCCCTCCTCAGGCAAGATGATAATTGTTGCTGCAGGGACTGAAGAGGCCAAGGGACTTGCCAAAAATGCCGAGGATGCCACGGCAAAAGGTCTGAAAGGGGTTGCAGAGAAGCTCACTCCTGCTATTCTTGAAAAAGTTTCCAAGCACATCAAAGGCATCGCCCGTAAAATCAGCGTAAAGGTCGAAGGCATAGCCGATGTATCGGCAAATTTTGCGCTCAAAGAGACCCTGCAGAACACTTCCTGGGTAACGAATGTTGAAGAGAAAGGGCTCGGTGATTTTATTGTCAGCTATCCGGAAAACCCTGTCTACCTTGCCAACAGTGTTGAACAGAAAGGCTTCAAGGTAACCAAATTTACGCCGTATCAGATAGAGCTTGTCCAAAAGTAGCTATTTAACTTTGTGCATGAAATGTATGCAATTTGTCTCGCAGGAGAAGTTAGTACTGTTAGTTAAAACTACTACCAACTAAAGGGGGAAACTATGAACTATCGTCTGGCGTTACCAATCATGGCACTGCCTGTCATGCTCCTGGCAGCATGCGCAAGCCACGTAGCCAAGTGCACATCACCTGAAGACAATCCGCAGCACCACTACCTCGTGGGTATGGAAGCCCTGGAAAAGAAGAATCTTGACCAGGCTCAGGAAAAGTTTGACCGGATGCTCTACTGCGAAGAGGACAATTCCAAAGCATTCAGCGGACTTGCCATGGTTGCCGCCGGCAAATCAAGATCACAGGCTGACTCCGGCTACAAAGGGGTTGACACCGGCAGGGCATTCGACAACCTCAAGAAGGCTGACAAATACGCTTCCAAGCAGGAAGAGAAATTCGACTTTGCTACTGCCACCATCAGGGTCGAATCAACAATTAAAAGCAGTGATTGGCTTGACAGGGCTACCGATGCCTATAAAACCGGCTCCGGACTCACCCCTGACGACAGGCTGATGCCGTACTACCAGGGCAAAGAGGCACTGACCTACTTTATGGGTGTTGCCTACCTGGAAGGGCTCGAATTTGCCAAGGCAAGGGACAGCTTCTCGGCAGTGCTTAACTCCAAACGTGAAGGCAAGTGGCATGAAAAGGCAGACAAGGGTTGGAATAAGACTGACAAGATCGTGCGCGCCATGGCCGGGGTAACAGTCGGTGACGTCGGCAAGAAGATCGCCATCAAGGAGTCAGTTACCAGAGGTGATCTGGCCGCCCTGTTGATCGATGAAATGAAAATCGAAAAAGTGCTGGCTGGCAGGATACCGGTAGAATCACAAGTCGACGCCATGAAGGCCGAGTTCACCCCGGCTGACATCATGAACTCCCCCTTCAAGCAGGAGATCATGACCATCCTCAAGTGGAAAGTGCGCGGCCTTGAGCCCAAATACGACGAAACCACCATGGCAAACCTGTTCAAGCCTTCAGAGAGTGTCAAGCGCGGCGAGATGGCCTTCATTCTTGAAGATGTCCTGATCAAGCTTACCGGTGACGAAAAAATTGCCACTGCCTACTTTGGACAGGATCGCTCCCCATTCCCTGACGTGCGCGCCACATCCCCTCTTTTCAATGCCGTCATGAACATGACGACCAGGGGCATCATGGAGGGGGAACTTTCCGGCGAGTTCAGGGTTAATGCTCCTGTAGATGGGCCTGAAGCGCTGCTTGCCATCCGCATGCTCCGGCAAAAACTCAATACTTATTAAAATCTAACTACACAAAGGAGAGGTTTATTATGAAGAAACTGTTAGCAGCATCCATGCTTGTATTGGGGATCACCACGGCGGCTTTTGCCGAAGGAGAGCAGGCAGCTTCTCCAGAAAGTACGGTGCAACTTGATGAAACCTTCCAAAAGGCGAATACCTGGCTGGCAAAAGAGAATCTCTCTCTTACCGGTGGCCCTGCAGGCAGAGATGACAATGCTGCTTTCGCCCAGGAAGCGATCCTGTTTTACGGAGAGGGTCTGGCAGGCCCCAATCACAAGCATCCTTCACAGCGTGAAATGATGGCCAAGCGGGCAGCGGTTGTCATGGCACAGCGTGCTCTCGCTGAATATCTGCAAGGTTTCGCCATCGTCGGAGACACACTCGTAAAAGACGGTATGGCCCAGTACGACATAGTTAGATCTTCTGTTGCCGGTTTTGTCAAGGGTGCCCAGGTTGTTGTCCAGGAGTACAGCAAGGACAAGGATATGGCTGTTGCCATCATCAAACTCGGCCTCCATGGACCGAAAGGTTTTGCCTCCACCATGTATGAAAAGATGCTGGCCAAGCCGGAAATCAAGAAAACATTTACAGAGCTGGACGGCAAGCCGACCAAGCCATACAAGCATGCCCCGGAGCAACTCTCCGAGAAGTATGACGGCCTCATCATCGACGCCACAGCAGTTACTTTCAGACCTGCTCTTATCAACAGGATCTTTACCCCCAAGAACGAGCTGCTCTATGACCCATCCAAAATCAGCCAGAAAGTTCTGGTTGAGCAGGGTTGCGGCGAGTACACCAACACTGTTGACAAGGCCAAGGCTGCCCTTGAGAAGCGCGGCGTAACCAACCCGATCATCGTTACGGCAGCTTCAGCAGTTGGTTCATCCGACCTTCAGGTTTCCGATGATGACGCAGTAAGAATCTTCTCTGCCAATCAAAAAGGTAATTTCATGGGCAGCGCCAAGGTTGCATTTGTTCTCAAATAGCCTACTGGAGGTTACCATATGAAAAAACTGTTCTTAGCCGCCCTGCTCTCTTTTGCAGCTTCAACTGCATCAGCCGAGTATATCAACGGCCAGTGGGTGGATCCTTCCTGGGTCAAGCTGCACGAAGTAAAGACAATGAAAATTGTTTCTGCGGTAGCTCGTCAGCAGACCAAGGCCTACCATGGCAATCAGCGCAAGGATCTGGCCATGCAGACGACAACCATGGAAAAAGTCCCTTCCATCATGACAGAAGAGACTACGGAAATCCTGTTTCTCGACAAACCGAGGAAAATCAAGCTGGCTGGTGATGAAGAGGGTCGGAAAGGTTTCAAGGTCGACAACTTTATCCTGGTGGAAATCATGGAGCCCAACGGCAAGGTGACCTCCAGCAAGATCGTCGGCAAAGTTGCCTCAGGAGATTCTCTGCTTCTGGGAGGCAAGCGGGTCAGCCAGCTGCAGCCCAACTCCATGATGTTTACCCCGAAGCAGGTGGATATCGGGCCGCTGCCGGTAAAAAAACCGTTCAAGCTTAAAATTACCGCTCTTGACTATGGTGAGTTTGGCGAAGTGAACGATGTCTATATGCTGGTTGAATAACTGACAAGTTCCTATCAGACTTAAAAAGCCCTGACCTCTTAGAGGTCAGGGCTTTTTAGTTACTTGCTCTTTGCTGTAAAGACGCCATCCCAATCATCCGGTGGCGGCGAGGTCAGATACTCCTCGGACCGTGCTACGTAAAGAGCTGAAACACTGTCATTGTACTGCTCATGGAGAGACCTGAATTTAGCTGCCGCATCCTCGAACTTTTTTGCCCTGTACAAAGCCAGCGCCTCTTCGAACAGAGGCAGAATTTCCGTATTACCGGTCATCAGCTCGAACATGACCACCGGAAGGTGCTTCCCCTTCACCCTGACCCTGTCCACTTCACGGAAAAACATCTGCTCTGATTTGACGGCATTTCTGGTGTCTTCTGACACAAGGATATGGCTGCCATAATATTTATTCAGCCCTTCCAGCCGCGAAGCCAGGTTTACGGAATCGCCGATGGCAGTATAGTCAAAACGGATATCTGCCCCCATGTTCCCCACGACTGCAAGACCGGTGTTAATGCCGACGCCGATATCTATTGTGTTCATCCCCCTAGCAGCAAACCCTTTGTTGAGCTCGGCAAGTGAGGCAAGCATCCGCAGTGCAGCCCTGCAGGCCGCTTCAGGGTGATTTTCCAGATTCAGTGGTGCATTGAAGATGGCCATGACGGCATCGCCGATAAACTTATCAAGGGTCCCTTTTTCTTCCAGGACAATTCTTGTCATGGGGTTAAGGTACTCATTGAGGAGCCGCACCAGTTCCTGTGGCGTCAATCCTTCGGAAATAGTTGTAAAACCGCGTATATCTGAAAATAGAATCGAGATTTCACGCTGCTCGCCACCAAGAACAAGCTTGTCCGGATCCTTCTCAATCTGCTAGACCAGATCAGGAGAGACATAACTGCTGAAAGCCTTTTTGAGACTGCGACCCTTACGTTCGACGATAAGATTGCGATACGCTTCGGAAGAAAGCTGGGAAAGAGATAGTGCCATCAACGGGTAGAAGATGGTGATATCCAGCAGGTAGCGACTGAAGAGCAGGTAGTCGGCTGCAATGAATGCACAGCCGGTCCCCAGGAAAACCAGAAGACCGGCAAAGGTGCCGGGGCAGAAACTGAGCAACAGAGCAAGAACAACCGGCAGCAACAGAATGGCAGCCATTTCAATGCCTGCGGTGCGGCCGTCTCTGATTATGAAGCGGTTATCAAGACTGTTGGAGGCGACAGTCGCATGAATTTCAACCCCGGGAAGAGCCGGATCAAAAGGGGTGTTGCGCACGTCATAGATACCGATCTCGGTAGCTCCGACAAAGGCGATACAATCCTTCAATGAATCGGGAGCCAGTTTTTTCCTGATGACATCAACGGCAGAAACAGTACGGAAACTGCCGGTTGGACCGTAATAGTTGAGGGTAAGCTCGCCATGCTCATTGACAGGCAGGAGATTGCGCCCTACCGCAAGGGTCTTGACGCCGAAAACAGCCAGATTGAGCATGACATCACTGCCATAGTTGTATCTCAAGGCCTTGAGAGCAAGTGAGGGATAGATATCGCCATCATAGAGCAGCAGGAGCGGTGATTTTCTGAAAACACCGTCCGAATCCGGAAACTGATTGAAAAAGCCGAAGTCACGGGCATTGCTGCCGAGTTGGGGAATGTTGGCAGTCAGGTATTTGTATTCATTGAGGGGTACTGAAGTTACATCACTGTCAATCTTGAGCAGCTTGACCTTGGCATTTGTCAGCTGCTCAAGGGCCGCCGCACTGTTTTTCTGCTCCTCTTCCCGGAAGAAGTACCCCATGACCACATTGCCGGCTGCAGAAAGACCGGCAGCAAAAGCAGCATCTGCCTTGCCGTTCTCCGGCTCGGAAAAAACAATATCCAGTGCCGTAACCTTGACGCCATAGTCGGCAAGGTTTTTGACCAGCAGAGCGAGTTTGTCACGTGACCATGGCCAGCGACCCAGCTCTGCGATGCTTTTGTTGTCAATGGCAACCACAACAACCTTGGCAGCAGGCTTGACAGCACCGCGCATCAGGAAGCGGCTGTCTTTCAGCTTGTTGTCAAGATGCTGAAAAAATGGTGGCGACTTGCGGTAGGCGACAAATACCGTAAGCGCCGATAAGATTCCGATCAGTATGAAGACAAGATTCTTCTTCATTTACAGGCCTATTTCTCGTTCTTGAGAAGGTTAAGCATGGTATCAACGTTGCTTCGGTTCTTGCCGTCCGGGTATTTCCTCACGTATTCATTGAACCTTGACTTGGCCTGAGATTTGAAGCCCAGATCAAATAAGGTCTGACCAACCAGATAAAGGGCGATTTCAGACTGCTTTAGTTTCGGGTACTCTTCGATGACAAGCAGATATTCAGCCAGGGCAGACTCCGAATTATTGAGAAAGCGCGAATAAACAGCGCCTCTCTCCATGCGGGCATCGGCGCGAATCTCCGCGTCTTTTGTCAGGTCGAGAGCGATCTGGAATACTTGCAAAGACGCATCATGCTTGCCTGAATCAGCCAGATAATGGCCATAGTTGATATTCCATCTGGCAATGATGCTGGAAAGATTGTCTGCTGAGGACCACTCTGCAGGAGGCATTGCTGCGGTAGCCGCTTCAAAGGCGTTTTTCGCTTGGGCAAGGGGTGTCCCCTGCTCCACCTTGACCGGTTCAAGCGGTACCGATTTACGGGTATTCTGGGTCATGGTACCGGGAAGGAGAGGCGATGCAACATCCTCGCCGGAACCGGACACCCTGACCGCCCCCTCATTACCGAAAAAGACGTTGGCCGGCCCCTCGGCAAGCATCAAGAACTCAGTCCCCCTGATTCCAGCCACAGCGGTACGGCTCTTCACCTTGATGTCGGTCTGCTGACCAGCGAGTTTGACGACCGAGGCCCGCAATTTACCCTGGGTCAGGGTAAAACTCCCCTCTTTCTTATCTGCGCCAGAGATAAAACTTGTTACCTCAAGTTCGGAATTATTGGCTATGGTAAACTTGCTGCCGTCAGTCAGGGTAAGCTCAATCCACCCTTTTTTGCCGGTTTTCAGCCATTGCCCCTCTTCAACCTTCTGCCCCTTTTTCAGGGGCAGGTACTTGGTGCTGTCAGCCGCCTTGATCAGTGCTTCGCCAGTCATATTGGAAACTTTGCCTGCAGTTGCTGCAAAAAGGGCATGTGGCAGAACGAGAAAAACTGCCAGAAATAAAGTCGCAATACGCATAAATCCCCCTGTAATCAGCTGGTATCCGCCACCTAAGAGCGTTCTTATTCAATAAGCCCAATCAGTACCCCTGTCAAGAGATATGAGTTGACAATGATGCAGTTTAGCGAATAGATAGAGCCCATGAAAACTATAGCAGACAAGCATAATTCAGCACCTTTCAAAAAAGGTGACACCATTGACATCGACATATCAGCCCTTGACTCGGAAGGGAATGGCATCGGCATTGCCGACAGACGGCAGGTCAGGGTTGTGGGCGCACTGCCCGGCGAAAAAGTCAAAGCAAAGATCAGCCATGTCGGTACTAACAAGATCAGCGCCCAGACAGTCAGGATCATCTCTCCTTCTGCCATGAGGATCAACTCCAGTTGTCGTGTCACGAAGGAGTGCGACGGCTGCAGCCTCATCAACATGCAGTATTCAGCTGAACTGACGTGGAAGCATGAGCAGGTTGCCAACAGGATTCACTGCCACACTGATCTTGTTGACACCACCATCCTGCCTGTAATTGCTTCGCCCCAGGAGCTTAACTACCGCAACAGCGCCAAACTGGTGGTAGGCGGCAGGTACAACGCACCATTGATTGGCATCTACAAGCGTGGCAGCCACGATATTGTCGACATATCTGCCTGTCCCCTGCACCATCCTCTGATAAACCGTATCGTTGCAGCCGTGAAAACCGGCATAGTCAAAGGAAGGGTACCGGTCTTCCACCCCAGGTCGGGTGAAGGGCTGCTCAGGTATCTGGTTGTCCGGGTTGCAGAGCAGGAAAACCGGGCAATGGTGATTTTCGTGGTCGCCAACCGGAGCTACAATGAAATTCACCATCTGGCAGCATTCGTGGCAAAAGAGGTTCCTGAAATAGCCGTCATGGCCCAGAACATCAACCAGTCTGCCGGCAACGTTATCCTTGGCGACAAGGACATCATCATAACAAAGGAAAAATCACTGCTGGCAACGCTGAACGGCATCAGATTTCTGGTGTCACCCCGCTCTTTTTTCCAGATAAACAGCGGCAGTGCAGCAATTATCTATCGCAAGGTTGTTGAGTTTGCCGCCCTTAGCGGGGGAGAAACCGTACTCGATCTTTATTGCGGTAGCGGCGCAATCTCACTCCATCTCTCCAAAAAGGCAGCTTCAGTCCTGGGCATCGAAGTTGTTGAAGAAGCAGTTCAGGACGCGGCCACCAATGCGAAGCTTAACAGAACCAATAACTGTGCCTTTATCGCCGGCGACGCAGCGAAACTGCTCCATAAGCTTAAAAGCGAGCAGGCAGACATTGACGTGGTCATACTGAATCCTCCGCGCAAGGGGTGTGAAGCAAGCGTCCTAAAACATGTGGCCGCTCTGGCGCCGCAAAAAATCATTTATGTTTCCTGTTCACCGGAGACTCTCGGCAGAGACCTGCAGCTCCTCAGTGAACTCGGCTATAAAACCTCGCAAATTCAACCGGTGGACTTGTTCCCCCACACACCGCACATCGAAAATGTTGCCCTCCTGACAAGTAAGTAGCAACATATTGCTTGCCTTGATACGCACTTTTGAGTAATAAAAAGTTACATCTTCTTTAAGGGGGGCTCATGTACAAAGAGGCAGGAAAAACAAGGTTTCAGCTTGACCTGCGCAGACATCTCAGAAGTCAGAATATCTGCGAAAACCTGATTCACCTGATTTGCGAAATTGCCGAAGCCAGTAAATATGTCATCAACGCCGTCCGTACCGGCGATCTGGGTGTGGCCGGAACTTCGAACCTTTATGGTGAAGAGCAGTTGGCCCTTGATGTTCTCTCAGACAGAATACTGCGCAAAAGACTGATTCATTCCGGTGTTGTCTGCAATATTGCCTCAGAGGAGATGGATGAAGTTTATCACGCCCAAAGTGACGGCCCGGGGCTCTACTCGGTAGCCTACGACCCGTTGGACGGCTCATCTCTGGTTGATGTCAACCTGTCCATCGGCACCATAGTTTCTATTTACAAGGGGTGCGATCTTTTCCAGGAAGGCCGCCAGCAGGTAGCCGCTCTTTATCTCCTCTACGGACCAAGGGTTTCCATGGTCTATTCAATTGGTAAAGGTGTCCATGAATTCACCATGAATTCATTGATGGAGTACACCCTTTCAAGGGAAAACATTGCCATGAAGCCTTCCGGAGACATCCATGCTCCGGGCGGACTGAGAAAGAAGTATTCTCAAGGGACAGAGAAATTTGTCAGCTACCTTGAAGCAAAAGGGAGCAAACTCCGCTATTCCGGCGGCTTCGTGCCTGACATCAACCAGGTGTTGATGAAGGGCAAAGGGATCTTCATGTACCCTGCCCTTAAGGATGCCCCCAGGGGGAAACTACGTCTCCTGTTTGAACTTAATCCCATGGCGTTCCTCATCGAGCAGGCCGGCGGAGCTGCCAGCAACGGCATCATCCCCATCCTGGATGTTAAACCTGAGTGCCTCGACCACCGCGAACCGGTATATATCGGCTGCAGCGAAGATGTGCAAAAAGCGGTTGATTTTCTTGCCGAGGAGAATTCCGGTAAATGACAGCAGATAATCAGGAAGTAAAACCCGTAGAGAAACGGCTTTGCAGCGAAATTCAGCTTTTTGATATTTGCGACCTCGACTCGTGCAACTTCAAACGGGATCGCTACTGCAGCAATGAAGAGCTTCTGGAGAAATTTGAGGCGATTCGAGAAGAAGATGACCGTCAAGCTGTTGTTTATGATGAACATGAAGGGGATGAAGACGACTTCGATAGTGAAGAAGATTATGACGAGAGTGAAGACTACGAAGAATAAAAAAAAGACCCGCTCTGAAGCGGGTCTTTTTTTTAAGATAAAGGCTTGCTACTCCTTGTATTTTTTAAACGAAACCACCTGGAGATCATTTTTAACTGATTTCACACTTTTTAAACCATCAGCAATTCTCGCCGCCTCGGCAAGTTCTTCTTCCGAGTGCACATGCCCTGAGAGATGGACGACGCCGTTATAGGCAGTGATCTTCAAATGCAGACTCTCGATATTCCCCGATCTAAGCAGCTCGGTTTCAGTCCGCTTGGCCAGGATTATATCATCGATAAGCTTTATTGAATCTTCCTCGCCATCCTTGAACCTCTGATCCTTTGCAGCAGCAACTATACAGTCAACTATTGCCGGTTCACTGAGTACCGAGGTGTTGAAAGTCAGATCGTAACCGAGAGGATCATTCCAGTTCCTGTCAAAATAGAAATGAATGAAGCCGGCTCTCTGATGATCACTCTTTCTGATGTATTCATGGGCGAGATCGGGATCGATCCATTCACGCTCGGCAAAATTTTCAACACGCTCCTCAAAAGGGGCGATGAATCTGACCTTGAGCATATTGCCAACACCTTTCAAAAGATCCTGACAACCACGGCCATAAAGAATTACGTTGCCGGCCTTGGCAAAATCCAGAAAAATAAGCTCAATCATATTAAGATAGGCCGCATTCAGACGATCATCCGCCGTTCTGTAAACAGGAGGTTTTTCATCGACCCTTTCCAGAATATCATTCGTCAGGCCGTATCGACTGGCTACTTCGGCAATTTTGGCACCATCGACCAGAGTATACTTGAGCTTTTTTGCGACATCTTTCGCAATTTTGTAGGCACCGGTACCCATTTCACGGGATATGGTGATAATAGCCATCTGAACCCTCCTTGACGCGATTGAGGCAGGATAATAACACCGATTCTTTCACAGTTCAACAACTCGATGAATTAATGAAGGTTTTCCTCTTTTGTTGACATGAGCTAATTAACATGTAAAATCATTCAGAATCAATTGAGTCATATAATTTGTTATGAATTCAGGAGCAAGGGTGTTTTCAATATGAATGTAACTCGATTTATATCATTGATATCCCTGAGTTTTTCTTTTATCACCTGCTTCATCCAGCCATCATCGGCAGAAGAGATCGACCCGGCTACCCTCCCCCTTGAATCACTAATGGATCTTAAAGTTACTTCCGTATCGAAAAAATCACAGTCGCTTACCGATGCCGCTGCAGCAATCTTTGTCATAACCCAGGAAGATATCCGGCGCTCCGGTGTAACGAACATCCCTGATGCGCTCCGCATGGTTCCGGGCATACAGGTGGCACGCATCGACAGTAGTAAATGGGCCGTATCGGCCAGGGGGTTCAATGGCCGTTTTTCCAACAAACTGCTGGTATTGAAGGATGGCAGAAGTATTTATACACCGTTCTTCCTGGGAGTTTACTGGGAAACACAGGATACAGTTCTGGAGGATATCGACAGGATTGAGGTCATCAGGGGACCAGGAGCATCGCTTTGGGGGGCCAATGCGGTCAACGGCGTAATTAACATAATCACCAAAAGCTCCGAGCATACCAATGGACTGCTGGCCAGTGCCGGAGGAGGAAATTACGAAAAGGGCTTTGCGACCTTGAGATACGGCGGCCAGCTTTCACCGTCGACCACATACAGGGTCTATGCAAAGCATCTGGAAAGAGGCCATTTTGTAGACGCCAACGGCAATGACACCAATGACGCCTGGCATAACAGCATGGCAGGCGTCAGGATGGACTCCTCGCCGACGGCAACTGACAGTTTTACCCTGCAGGGGGACTACAATTCCGGCAAACTCAACGAAACCTACAAGCTATACCGGCTACCGGCAGATTCACCCCCCCCCTACGACTTTCTGACTCCGGGCAGGACCGGCATCGATGGCGGGGACGTTTTTTTCCGCTGGCAGCGGAAGCTTGCCGACAGCAGCAGCCACACCCTGCAGGCTTACTATGACCATGACAAGCGGGACATGTTGATCCTTCCCCAGACCTTCGACAATATAGACATCGACTTCCAGCACAGATTTACCCTGGGAACGAACCAGGACATTATCTGGGGCGCCGGCTACCGCTACGGCAGCATTAAACTCCTCAGCAGCACGACACTCGATTTTCCCGAGCAGAGTACCAGCACCAGCCTCTACAGCAGCTTCATTCATGACGAGATTTCATTGATACCCAACAGGCTGTCGCTAATCTTCGGGGCAAGACTGGAGCACAACGACACCACAGGCTTCGAACTTCAGCCCAACGGCCGCCTGATCTGGACGCCGAATCAGCAGACCTCCCTCTGGACCGCCGTTTCAAGGGCAGTAAGAACACCCACTGTGGGGGACCAGCAAATAATCTACCGTTACCGGTCGCTGCCGCCGGCAACGCCGCCCAACTCACTGCCAATACCACTCCGGCTTGAAATTCTGGGGAGCACCCAGTTAAAGTCCGAAGAGGTAATTGCCTACGAATTGGGAAGCCGCTCAGAAATCACAACGCGGCTAAGCATTGATGTGGCACTGTTCTACAACGATTACAGGAACCTGAGGGTACTCAAGCCAGGGCAGCCCTATGCAGAAACGACCAATGCCGTGCAGCCCTTCATCCTCAGCAACGATATGCATGGTTATGCCTATGGCGCCGAAGCGGCTCTGGAATTGACGCCGTTTGACTGGTGGCGGCTTCGCGGAGCATACAGCTTCGAAAAACTTTTCATGTACCTGGACGGCACCAGCATCGACCAGATCAACAAAGGCAACGCTGCCGGAGACACACCAAGACAACAGCTCTCTATCAGATCGGGAATGGATCTGGGTAGCGGGGTAAACCTGGATCTCTGGTTAAGGGCTGTCGAAAGGATCGACTGGATCGACAGTCAGTCGATGCCTGGTTATGCCACCATGGATGCCAGAATTTCCTGGAAGCCGTATAAGGACCTGGAGCTCTCCCTGGTCGGCCAGAACCTGTTTCACGACCACCGGCCGGAATTCATCCCTGAGTATGTCAACACTGTACCATCCGAAATCGTCAGAAGTTATTTTGCCATGGTCACCTGGAAGCTCAGGTAAACTTCGAAAAGGCTCATGTTATGCTGATCCCTTCAGGGAGACCTGTTATCATCCTGCTGTTTCTGACTGCCCTGCTTTTCTGCCCCCTTACCCGGCAGCTCTCCCAAGCCTCGCCCCAACTGACCGAATCCCAGGCCAAAGCTGTGTTCGTCTACAACACCATCCGTTACGTCACCTGGCCAAAAACTGTATTTAAATTGGAAGATGCCATCGAAGTGGGGGTGCTGACTAAAGCCAGCAATGACGACAGTTGGGACATCCTGAAAAACAAAAGCATCCTGGGCAGGAAAGTCATTGTCCGAAAGTCCTCGGATATTGATGACCTCAGATCCTGTCAGATTATCTACATTGATACCACGGCCCGAAAAGATTTTGTGAGATCCCTGCATGCAATAAGACAGGAATCGATATTGACCATCAGTGACATTGATAATTTTCACATGTATGAAGGTGGCATGATCACGCTCAAGGTTGTTAACAGTAGATTAAACTTCACGGTTAACCTTGCTACTGCCAGAAAATCCGCTCTGGACATCAGCAGCCATCTCCTCAAATTGGCCCATGAGGTGCTACGATGACTACAGATGGCATCAAACCGGCTGAAAAATCACCTACCTTAAGAAGCAGATTCAGGGACTGTTCGATTCGCAGCAAACTCCTTGTGCTGATGGTTATCCAGAGTGCCATGATAATCATGCTGGTATCGCTTGCCTTTATCGCCGATGAAGCCATAGACAAACGCAGAGAGATTAGAGATGAAATCTCGGCATATTCTGAACTCATCGCCAACAACTCGGTAGCGCCACTAATATTCAATGATCAGGCCGCTGCCACCGAACTGCTGCAACCGCTCAGAGAAAAGCAGCATATTGTTGCGGCCTATATACTCACGGCTGACGGCGTTACTTTTTCGAGTTTTATCAACACCAACTTCAGACAGGGCACAACTGCAAAATCGGCGGAAGCTATCGTGCGAGACAAATCAGACCTGCTTGAGGCGTGGCAATATGCGATAGCGGTCAGGAATATCGCTGCCGAAAAGCAGCCTCTAGGGAAAGTAATCATCCAGGCCGATCTCAACGACCTGTACCTGAGGATGCGTGGACTCCTTCTCATCGGCTTCATGGTATTTGTCTCGGTACTTGTTCTGACCTTTATCATTGCGGCAAAAATGCGCAATATCATTACAAAACCGATCATTGATCTGGTTACAACCATGGGCAGTGTCGGCTACAGCCAGGACTACTCCCTGCGCGCCGAAACATCCAGCAAGGATGAAACAGGAGCTTTGATTGCCGGCTTTAACGCCATGCTGGCGCAGATTCAGGAAAGAGACCGACAACTGGAGCAGGCCAACAGAACACTTGAAGAAAAAATACTGGAGCGAACTCTTGAGCTGAACCGGGCAAAGGATGCTGCTGAAGCGTCAAACAGGGCAAAATCCAGATTTCTGGCCAATATGAGCCATGAAATCCGCACCCCCATCAACGGGGTCATCGGCATGGCCGAACTGATGATGGATTTCGACCTGGATGATCAGCAGCAGAATTATTTAAAAACCATTTCCAATGAGGCGGATGCGCTTTTGGGAATCATCAACGATGTCCTGGATTTTTCAAAAATAGAGGCCGGCAAACTGGAGAT
>VEOV01000329.1 GCA_012026855.1 Geobacter sp. | reverse complement strand
TTTATGCCGGAACCGCTGACCTTCTCTTCATCAAATTTGAATCTGGTCCTGCAGAGCGGACAACTTATAAACATCTTGGCAAAAGCTCCTTTAAAATTACTGTATAACTCAAGTCAGTTCGTCCAGCGCAGAAACTTCGCTCGAAGTAAGCAGCCTGTCAATATCGAGCAACATCACCAGGGAATCACCCGAGAGACAGACTCCAAGCAGATGTTCGGCAAGCACACCTTCTGAGACAGCTGGCGGTGGTTTGATCTCTTTCACAGGAACGGTAACCACTTCAGTAACATCGTCAACCACCAGACCGATAGTCTGCGCAGCAAGCCGCACTATCAGCAGTCTGGTCGCCAGGCTCTCGCTGCGCGGCGGCATGGCGAATTTTTTACGAAGATCGACTACCGGGATAACTGAACCGCGCAGATTTATCACCCCATCGATGAAGGCGGGAGATTTAGGCAATGGGGTCAGCTTCTGCGGCCGGATAATCTCCTTGATACGCATGATATCCACAGCGTAAAGATCATCCAGAAGTCGGAAACAGGCAATCTGAATTTCAGTTATCTCGCTCTTCATCAATCCCCCTCTGAACCGGTACAGATGTCACTATGCTTTTGCCAGAAGACCCTCTATAACCTCAGCGATTTTCTGTGACTTGAAAGGTTTGGTAACATAGGCAGCTGCGCCTGCTTCAAGTCCGCGTGTCTGATCAAAAGTGCTTTTCTTTGCCGTAAGCATGACGACTGGAATGGAAGCTGTCTCTGGCGCAGATTTGATCCGTTTGCAGACTTCAAAGCCATCAATGCCTGGCATCATGATATCCAGCAGCACAAGATCCGGCCGGTCTCCGGCAACGGCTTTCAGGGCAGCGGTACCGTCACTTACAGCCGTAACTCTGTATCCCTTTGAGGCAAGGAGTATTGACTCTAGTTTAAGAAGGCTCTCTTCATCTTCAACAATAAGAATGTGTTTCTGGCCCATAACATACCTCCTTTGAATGCAGACTCTTCCGGCGCAGGAGTATCTAGTGCATGCCCGCATCCAGTATCGCGTCAAGATCGAGAAGAATAATCATTCTACCATCATGATGACCAAGCCCCTTGACAAAAGCCTTGTCGATGCCATCCAGGATGGCAGGCGGTTCTTCTATATCTTTTTTTGCCACCCTGGCAACCTGAACCACTTCGTCAACGAGAATCCCGCAAAAACCGGTATCTTTCCGGACAACAACTATCCGCTCCCGGCCAGTGCCGCTGTCAACAGGAAGAGAAAGCCTGCAACGCATGTCCATTACAGGAATGATCAGCCCTCTCAGCGAAATGACCCCCTGGATATACAGGGGCACTCTTGGCACCTCCGTAACCTCACGGGGTTTGATGATCTCCTTGATCGACATGATACTGATTGCATACTCCTCATCAGCTACCCGGAAGCAGAGATACTCTTCAATATCAGTTGACGAATCATTGACAGTGACTGTTGCCATGTCCTCCGCATCACTGGAGGCCTCGCGACCGGCTACGATCACATCGATAACTGCCGGTTTACTGCTCTTGACAGGAGCAACAGTAACCGGACGGGTATCAATTCGAACGGGCTGAGAATCAGGAGCATTATCAATCACCGGGACTGTGGGCAGTGCCGCTTCAGGCTCAACCGGCAAGTCGTCAGCGACAGTCAGATCCACTTCGGCCGACGCCTCTGCAAACGCCTCATCAGATACCATATCCTCAAAAAAGGGAGCTTCTACAGCCGGCGGCTCAGAAAAACTCTCAAATGGCACAGAGCTGTCCAGACGACCAGATTCTTCAGAAATCTCCGGAGCAGCAGGCTCATCGGCAAGCAGAACAGCAGCTTCCTCCCTTTTTACAGCCCCGGCTTTTTTGCGTATCTCGGCAAGGTTCATAAACTATCCTGTCAGACTCAGATTAAGAGTTCAGAAGCGACTGCATCAACAATTACAGAATCAATCATGGTCTCGTCCCTGCCGTACCCTTCTAGAATCGCATTGGTCGCCAGAAGATTGATCCTGCGGGGAACACCGGCTGAGAGCTCATAGATTCTCTGCACTGCATCGGGGGAGAAAAGTCCCGGCATACCGCCGGCGACCTGCATCCGGCAGTCAAGATAATCCTGCACATCCTCCATGCTCAGGGGCGCCAGATGGAACTGCATCGTTATCCTCTGGCGCAGCGGCTCATACTCCGGGTTGGCCAGCATGGCCCGCAGCTCAGGCTGCCCCATGAGGATAACGGTAAGCAGGTTTCTGTCATCCAGCTGAAGATTTGTCAGCAGCCTGATCTCGTCAAAAATCTCCTTGTCAGGCACCAGTTGCGCTTCATCGACAATCAGTACCGGTGAAACGCCCTCACTGTGCAGCATGAAGAGCGCATCGGCAATCTGGTTAAGCAGGCTTTCCTTGTCATCAGCAGGCGCAACCGGTGAAAGTGACCTGGCAATGGTGCGGAGGAACTCGACAACCGACAGTCTGGGATTAACAATGAAACAGAAACGATATTCATCTCCGAGCGAATCCATCAGCGCCCTTGAAAGGGTCGTCTTGCCGCAGCCGATTTCTCCGGTTAAAAGGGCAATTTCCCGCTCCTCGGCGACGTACTGCAGCCGTGCCAGTGCCTCCCGGTGACCGCCACTGAGATAGAGGAACCTGGGGTCAGGGGTCTTGCTGAACGGTCGTTCTCTCATGGAGTAAAAGTCGTTGTACATAACTGTCAGAGCTGTGCTCCGCCTTTGGTAGCTTCATGTATGATGCCGCTGACATCGAGAACCAGAATAGTCCGTTGGTCTCCAAGATCAGCCGCCCCGGAGATGCCGCGCAGCCCTTCAAACATGCCACCAAGAGCCTTGATGACTATGTCCTGCTGCCCCAGCAGCTCATCCACAATAATACCGATACGTTTTTCGGCAACACCTACGACAACAACAAAAAACTTT
>VEOV01000298.1 GCA_012026855.1 Geobacter sp. | reverse complement strand
GTGGCTTCCACGCCGAAGCGGGCGGCCATGGCCAAAAACTCGTTGATATTCTCCGGCGGCACTGCCAGGCTCATCCGCTCCTGTGCTTCCGAGATCAGAATCTCCCATGGGTTGAGGCCGGGGTACTTGAGCGGTGCCTTTGCCAGGTCCATTCGGCAGCCGTTGCATTCGCCGGACATTTCGCCGATGGAGGAGGAAAGGCCGCCGGCGCCGTTGTCGGTAATGAAGCGGTAGAGCCCCTTGTCACGGGCCCTGATGAGGAAATCGAACATTCTCTTCTGGGTGATTGGATCACCGATCTGAACCGCGGTGACCGGTGAATTCTCATTCAACTCTTCGGAGGAAAAGGTTGCGCCGTGGATGCCGTCCTTGCCGATCCTGCCACCGGTCATGACGATCAGGTCACCTGGGTTTATGGATTTCTCGTGGCCGGGCTGGCCGTTCAGGGTGGCGGGCATCAGGCCGGCCGTGCCGCAGAACACCAGGGGTTTGCCGCAGAAGCGCTCATCGAAGACGATGGAGCCGTTGACAGTGGGGATGCCGCTCTTGTTGCCGCCATGTTCGACCCCTTCGACAACCCCTTCGAAGATACGGCGGGGATGAAGCAGGCGCTTCGGCAGCGGTTTGTCATAAAACGGATCGGCAAAGCAGAAGACATCGGTGTTGAAGATCAGCTTCGATCCCTGGCCGGTGCCGAACGGGTCGCGGTTGACACCGACAATGCCGGTGAGCGCTCCGCCGTATGGATCCAGTGCCGATGGGGAGTTGTGGGTTTCGACCTTGAACACCAGTGACCAGTCCTGATTGAATTTGATGACACCGGCGTTGTCCTTGAAGACGGAGAGGCAGAAGTCATGGTCACCCATTTTGCTGCGCACATCCTTGGTTGTCTGCTGGATATAGGATTTGAAGATTGATTTGATCTCTTCCTTGTTGCCCTGCTCGTCTTCGTACTGCACTGTTGAGGCGAAGATTTTGTGCTTGCAGTGCTCAGACCAGGTCTGGGCAAGGCATTCCAGCTCGACATCGGTTGGCCTTGCGCTCAACCCCAGGCCGGCTCGGGCGGCAACTACGGCCGGATCGCGGTAGTGGGCCTGGATAATCTTCATCTCTTCCAGGGTGAGGGCAAGCACGCCGTCTTTGCTGATCCTGAGCAGTTCTTCGTCAGAGACCTCCAGATCAATCTCGGTGACCGTACCTTTGGTTTCCGAGAGAACTTTCGGGACAGTAGCTGCAAAGCCGCCGGCTGCAGCAAATTCGGCCGCAGAGAGGATGGTGTAGCGCTGGATGAGAGTGTTGCAGAGCAGTTCGGTGGCTATCTTCTCCACGCCGGCCCGGTCAAGGTTGCCCTTGAAGAGATACTGTACCGCATGGTAGACCCCTTCACCGGGAGCAAAGCTCTTGCCTGCCAGGTACTCGACTGCCTCCCGGGCAGTTCTGCCCACGTTGTCGGTAACTCCCGGCCGGAAGCCCACTTCGACGGCAAAGTCGAAACCGGCTGCCTGGGGCGCGTCAATTGTGTACTTCTGCATGACCGGGTCACTGAAGGGACCGGCGGCGGCAGCTTCAAGCAGCGCAGCTGAAATCCGGGCGTCAACGGTATAGACATCGACTGTTGTTACCGATGAAACTGCTATTTTCAGGAAGTGTTCGATCTCGCGCTTGATCCGTTCCCCTCTGGCATCGCGAATACCATCGAGGAGGGCTACTTCAACTCTGTTGGCCATATTTCAATCCTTATGCAAAATGACTGCACGGGTAGGGAAGGGGATAACTATCCCCTGCTCGCCCAGTCTGGTTAGAATCAGGGAGTTAATTTTGTCGGTAATCGGTAACAGTTTTGAATAATCCTCAACCCAGAAAAAGAGCGCGGTCTGCAGGGCGCTGTCACCGAAAGAGGTGAAAAATGACTCCGGCGGCGGTTCCCGCAAAACATCGTCAACTTCAAGGGCCGTAGCTGTCAGGAGCTGCTTTACCTTGTCCATGTCACTGCCGTAGGCTACGCCGATATTGATCCGTCCCTTGGCACGCATGTCAGGGAAAGCGTGGTTGGTGAGCAGGTTATTGCACAGATCGGAGTTCGGTATGATCAACAGCTGATTGTCCAGGGTCTTGATCTTTGTGCTGCGCAGGCCGATATCCATCACGTCGCCGGTCTGCCCTCCGGAGAGCTGGATACGGTCGCCTATCCTGAAGGGCCGGTCAATCATCAGGGTGAATCCGGAGATCATATTGGCCAGGGTGTCCTTGGCTGCCATACCAATGGCCAGGGAGCCGATGCCGAGGGCAGTTACCAGCGACAGGATATCGTAGTTGAAATGCTTCAGGATGATTATCAGGGCGGTGCCGACCAGGAAGATTGTTGCCAGCTTCTCCACCAGCGGCAGAATCTGCTTGTCCAGCCCGGCGCTGCCCCGTTCGGTGAGGCGCGAGCCGTACCATTGGAGCAGCTCGTCAATGGACCGGTAGGCGATATTGGTCAGGATGGCAATAGTCAGGATGAACAGCGTGCCTGAAGCGGCGATTAGGATCTTTTCCGCCAGTGGCAGCGACTTCACCGAGAAG
>VEOV01000113.1 GCA_012026855.1 Geobacter sp. | reverse complement strand
GGGGAACAATGCAGAGTCTGGCGTTGCCGAGGCCGGCAGCAAGGAGGCGGCTCTCCTCCGGCGGAATGGCCATGTCATCGGCAGCGCCGACCACCAGTGCCGGTTGCGAAAATTCACCCAGTCTCCTGCTGTAATCAGCCCGGTCACGCATGGCCAGCAGGGCATTGGCCAGCCCGGCCGGATCGGCCGCCAGCATCAGCAGCCGCACGCTTTCCACCAGCGTCGGATTGCCCATGATGGTTACCGGTGCAAACAGGCTAGTGCTGAAAATATCCGCCGCCGCACCGGCGCCTGATTTGAGAACTTCCTCGGCAAGCACGCTCCGCCTGAGTTTACCCGCCTCGTCTTCAGCCCCCCCCCTGGTGACCATCAGGCAGAGACCGAGCACTCTTTCCGGATAGCGTTCCAGCAGGTTGAACACCACGTACCCCCCCATGGACATGCCACAGAAAACGGCCCGGTCTATACCAAGGGAATCGAGCAGCTGCACCAGATCATCGGCATAACTGTCCATGGTGCAGACCTCAGGAGAGGCAGCACTCCTGCCGAAACCGCGCAAGTCGGGCACGATAACGCGGCAGCAGTCGGCCAGGCCGGCCAGCTGATGCTGCCAGATTGACCCGGAAAGCGGAAACCCGTGAATCAGGACAAGGGGTACCCCCTCACCGGCAGCCTCGTAATGCAGAGGAGTTTTATCAGACCCTGCCAGCATCGGCCCCCTCCACAGTTTTGTAACCTTCTGCCCGATAGCCATCGACAATGACATCCAGCCGGCCATCGTTCGGGCAGAAGATCAGGCCATGAATCGGCACGTCGGTAGGGATCAGCGGATTCTTACGGATCTTGGCCACCACTGAAGCGACGTTTTCCTCGGGGCAGGTGAATGCGCCCAGCCATTGGGCCAGGTCCGGCACGATGACATCCACGGCACGCGGATCTATGCCGCGTCCGGCCATCCGCTGCTTCAGTTCCCCGGCGTCAACAGTTGCCATACCGCAATCTTCGTGGCCGATGACAAAGACCTCCTCCACGCCGAGCATGAAAATGGCAGCCACCAGACTGCGGATTACGCCACCGTTGAGGGAATCCACCAGGGTATTGCCGGCATTCTTGATCACCTTGGCATCGCCGCGGCTGATCCCCATGGCCGGTTCAAGGAAATCCACCAGCCGCGTATCCATGCAGGTAAAGATGGCAAACTGCTTCTTGGGATTTTTGGGCAGCGGCGGGAATGCGCCTGGATGGACGAATTTTCTATTGGCATTCATAATCGTTTCAAGCAGGGTCATATTTTGTCCTCCGAAGCAATTACAGATTTGATGATTTCGGCAATGGTCACTCTGGCAGATGGGTCGGCTCCCGGCAGGTTTTCAGCTGCAAAACGGCAGTTCAGGGCTGTCAGGGTGCTGTTGAGTGTTTCAAGATTAATGACCGCACTGCCGGGCAGAGTCGCTGTCCCCTGGAAATTGTCCTCGCAGAAAGTCACCCTTTTCACGCCGTCACTTTCGATCAAAAGCGGCAGCCCATGGGTCCTGCAGATCAGCGGCCTGGACTGGTAGATCGCGCAGTGATCATCCACCAGCAGCGGGCAGGGATCATCTCCAGACCTGTCAATGCGATCTGCCAGCAACTGCAGCGTTTCTCCGTGCAGCTCTGCCAGCGCCGCGGCAACGACAGCCGCTTCAATCGGAAAGAGCGAGATATGCAGGCAGCACCGGCTACAGCCGGCCTTGCAGGCTATTTCACTGGCGTAATCACTGCTGATTGTGTGACAGAACTGATCTACCCGGTCAATAAAGGCGCGGTAGCCGGTGAGGTCAGCTGGGGAAAGCTTTGCCGTCATGCCGCACAGGTTAGCCCGAAAAGCTTCGTTATGGCAACAGTTTTACGCCCAGAAATGCTTTGACATCACCATACCCATTAGCTACTATTGCCGCAAACGTGCGAGGTTACGGGAATGGAGTCAGTACTAGCCCTCATCGGCGATGACCTCAAAGGGGTCGAGAGGCAGTTCAAAAAAGATCTTGAATCGAATGTACCGCTGATCCGCAAGGTCGGGGAGTATGTCCTCGCCAGCGGCGGCAAGCGGATCCGTCCGGCCATGCTCCTCTTGGCAGCAAAGCTCTGTAATTATGACGGCTCACGTCACGTCCCTCTTGCCAGTGTCGTCGAGTTCATCCATACCGCCACCCTGTTGCATGATGACGTGGTTGACAGCGCCAATCTGCGCCGCGGCATCGCCTCGGCCAACTCCCTCTGGGGCAACGAAGCATCGGTCCTGGTCGGTGACTTCCTCTTTTCCAAATCATTTTCCCTCATGGTTGCCGATGGCGATCTGAATATCCTTAAAGTGCTTGCCGATGCCACCACCAGGATTGCCGAAGGTGAAGTCCTGCAGCTCATCTGCACCAGCGATGTGGAGATGAGCGAGGAAAGGTATATCGAAGTCGTCGCCTGCAAGACAGCAGTGCTGCTGGCCGCAGCCAGCCAGGCCGGAGCAATCATCGGCAAGGCATCCCCGGAAGAGGAAGCAGCGCTGGCGGCATACGGCATGGACCTGGGGATCGCCTTCCAGCTCATGGATGACACCCTGGACTATGTTGCCGATGAAAAAGAGTTTGGCAAGAGCATCGGCCACGACCTGGAAGAGGGTAAAATCACCCTGCCGCTCATCGAAACCCTCAGGAACTGCACCCGTGACGAGCGCGAACTTATCGGGGAGATCGTTGTCAAGGACGAGCTTGAAGCCGATGATTTCGACAAGGTTTTCGAACTTGTGAAAAAATCCGGCGGCATCGAATATACGGTCAACCGGGCCAAGGATTACATCGCCTCTGCCAAGTCCCACCTGTCAATCTTTGCTGATTCACCCGTACGTGCGGCCATGTTCAGACTGGCTGACTACGTGGTCGAACGAGGAAAATAATGAAAAAACTGCTGTTTGCCCTGATGATTTCCGCCGCCCTGCTCTCTGCCTGCAAGAATGATAAAAAGGCGCAAAAACCTGCTGCAGTCTCTGTCTCGGCTGCCGTGGAAGGGGCCCAGGCTCCCGACTTCAGCGTCAAAGACCTGAATGGTGCCGAACTGAAGCTCTCCTCCCTGAAAGGGCAGGTTGTCATGGTTAACTTCTGGGCCACCTGGTGCCCACCCTGCAAGGAAGAGATCCCCTCCATGATCAAACTTGACAAAAGCATGGCCGGCAAACCGTTCAAAATGCTCGCCATCTCCATCGACGAGGGGGGCAAGGAGGCTGTTAGCGCTTACTTCAAGAAGAGCGGCCTGTCTCTCCCGGCCTATCTTGATACGGACAACACAGTTTCCCAGCTGTACGGCACCACCGGCGTACCGGAAACCTTCATTGTGGACAAAACCGGCAAAATCCAGAAGAAAATCGTTGGCGGCATGGACTGGAGCAGCCCTGACGTCATTGCCTTTATGGATGAGTTAGCGAAAAAGTAGATGTTCGCTGCGGCTGACATATCCCTGATGGGAGCCTTTGCCGCCGGAGTGCTCTCCTTTCTATCCCCCTGCGTCCTGCCGCTGGTCCCCTCTTTCATCACCTATCTGACCGGTCTCACCTTTGCCGATATCCAGGCAGAGCATCCGCCCCACATTGTCCGGCGCAAAACCGTAACCCATGCACTGCTGTTCATCTTCGGCTTTACCCTGGTCTTCGTGCTGATGGGTGCTTCCGCCACCTATGCCGGCAGTTTCCTCCGGGACAACATGGATGTAATGCGCAGGATCGGCGGGGCGCTGATCATGCTGTTCGGTCTGCATGTCATCGGCATCCTCCCCATAAACCTCCTGCTGGGGGAAAAGCGGGTCACGCTCCACCACAAACCGGCAGGCTATGCCGGCAGCATCATGGTGGGGATTGCCTTTGCCGCCGGCTGGACCCCCTGCATCGGCCCGATCCTCGCTTCAATCCTGATGATTGCCGCCGCTGAACAGACCGTCAATCGCGGCATCCTGCTGTTGCTGGCCTACTCCCTTGGGCTGGCGCTGCCGTTTTTCCTCGCCTCCCTGGCCATGCACCGTTTTCAGGCAATTTTCAACAGATTCAGAAAACATATCCGCCTCTTCGAAATAGCTGCCGGCGTCTTCCTCTTCATTGCCGGAATAATGATATTCTTTGACAAACTGACCATGCTGCAGAGGTATCTCAGTTTCTGAGCCCACCTGCGGAGGCTTTAATTCAATTGCGGAGGAGACACCATGCAACGCTGTCAATTTGTTGACCATAAAGGGAAGAAGATCCTTGTCCTGGACTGCTCCGGCTGCCAGCCGGAGGACTTCGATGCCATAATCGACGAATGCGCCCGCGTAGTCCAGTCCCAGCCGGAAAAATCAGTCCTCACCATGACCATTGCCGGTGGCGGCATGTTCGACTCAGTCACGGTCGACAAGCTGAAAAACCTCACCCGAGACAATGCGCCGTTTGTCAGGAACTCGGCAGTGGTGGGCGTATCCGGCCTGCAGAAGGTAGTCCTGACGGCGGTCTCGCTGTTCAGCAAACGCAAGTTCAATCTCTTTGACGACAAGATGGCAGCCATGGATTTTCTGGCGGCCGACTGACAGGAACTACATATTCAATAACTTTGGAGGAGTTGAAAAATGGGTATAAAGGATCGTTTCTTTCTGAACGCGGCCGATGCCGCACTGGTGGTGATCGACATCC
>VEOV01000160.1 GCA_012026855.1 Geobacter sp. | reverse complement strand
GTAAAGAGCCATTTACCGTCGAGTTTCCTGAATTTCCCCAGTTCATGATGGTGCACCTCATTGCCATCTTCGTTATAGCTGGCAATGAACTCCACCTCACCATTGGCATCGTCTGCCCCGCCACGGCTGGCTACTATCTCCAGTCCTTGCCACTCTGCTTTTTCAGCCCAGGTACGGGTTCCTTCATGATCATAACCCTTGCGATGCTGGGGATGGGTAGTTTCAAAAAGGTAATCAATGGCCCCTTTCACATAGCCTGTGTAGCGGGAGCGCATCAGCTGCTCAGCGGTTTCAGGCAGTGAAACGCCTTCAATAAAGGGTTTACAGCATTTTGCATAGCTGAGACTGCTGCCGCAGGGGCATTTCTCGACTGCCATTTGGTTCTCCTTAGATTTCGTAATCAGCGGCGACGATGGCTGAACAGCTTGCTTTCATGAGCGGTACCACCGTGTCGGCATGATAGGGGTGTATCTGGTAGGCCTGCAGGTCTGCCAGGTTATCGAATTTTGTATAAAGGGCAACGTCATATGACCGCTCCGAGCGGATCACGTCAGCACCGGCTTCAAGGTGGCGCAGCATGGGAAGTTTGCCGTTCATGCTGAGCAGCATCTCCTTTACGGCCGTAATGTTGCTTTCGGTGGGGTCCTTAAGCTTGAACAGAACTATATGGGCAATCATAAATCCTCCTCTGAAATGATAAGTTCTATTACACTGCCGCATCATTGCTGTCAACACCTGATGCCGAGGAAATGGGACTAAAGCTATCCTGTTGACTTTGCCGGGCAAATGCAATAGATTATCAGAAATTAAAACGACTCGGAGGGATGTTGGCTATGAATTTTGTTACCCTTGAAGAGATAATTGCTTTTGCCGTAGAGCGGGAGGATACTGCTTACCGCCTCTACAAACGCGCCGCTGAGCTCAGCACCAGCATAGCTTCAAAAAAGATGTTCGAAGAGATGGCTGCCGAAGAGGCCGGGCATAAGGAGGTTTTCAGCCGGATCGACACTGCCAAAGCTGAAAATTACCGTGAAGTCAAGATTCCGGACATGAATATTGCCCAGTATCTGGTTGATGTGAAGTTCCGCAAGGACATGACTTATCAGGAGATTCTGACTTTTGCCATGAAGGCCGAAGAGTCGGCTTACAAGCTTTATGACGCTGCTGCCGAATCCGTTGAAGATCCGAAGCTGAAGAACGTCCTCAAGGTTTTTGCCGATGTGGAGCGTGGCCATAAGGCACGGCTCGAGCAGCTTTACGAAGATCATGTTTTAACCGAAGGGTAGGGTGAGGCAGTGAAAAATATCAGGTTTATCTTTATTGTTCTGGCCGGGCTGTTGCTGTCTGCAGTTGCTGCCTTTGCCGCTCCGGTAATGTTGGTGGACCAGGGGCATGATCAGCGCTTCGTTATTGAAAAGGATGAGCCGCTGCACCTCTCGTCCTTTGCGGCCGTCATGCAGCAGGAGGGTTTTGAGGTCAGGAGCAGCAGGGAGCCGCTGACTGAAGAGTCCCTCAAGGGCGTTGCTGCGCTGGTCATCTCAGGCCCGTTCAAGGCCCTGGAGCCTGCCGAGGTTGAAGCGGTTGCCCGTTTTGTCGAGCATGGCGGACGGTTGGCAGCCATGCTGCATATCGGAACACCTTTTTCAGGGATTCTTCAGCCGCTGGCAGTGGATTTTACCAACTACGTGCTGGGGGAACAGGAGAATCTGATCGACAACGATTCCCGTAATTTCAGGGTCAAGGCTCTGGCAGCTTCACCCCTGTTCAACGGACTGGACCATTTCAGTGTCTATGGTGCCTGGGCGCTGACAAATACAGCCCCATCGGCAAGGATAATCGCCTCAACCTCCCCCAAAGGGTGGGTTGATCTCAATGGCGATAAAATGCTGAGCAAAGGCGATGTCGTGCAGGCTTTTGGTGTTGTTGTCGAGGGAACCCTTGGTGCCGGGCGCTTCGTGGTTTTTGGTGATGATGCCATCTTTCAGAACAGGTTCCTCGATGAGAGCAACAAGCAGCTGGCCAGGAACCTGGCAAGGTGGTTAAAATAATGCGGGCTGACGGCAATATCTCCCCAACAACACGGCTCTGTGCAGTCATCGGTAATCCGGTGGCCCACTCCCTCTCTCCGGCGCTCCATAATGCAGCCTTCAACGCCCTCGGACTGGACTTTGTCTATACGGCGTTCCGGGTGGAAAATCTGAAGAGTGCCATCGACGGCATGCGGGCCCTGGAAAACTTCCGCGGCCTCAGTGTGACCATTCCCCACAAGATTGAGATAATCAGCTACCTGGACCAGGTTTCCGAGCTTGACCGCTCCATCGGCTCCATCAATACGGTCATCAATGATAACGGCTGTCTTGCCGGTGTGGGGACCGACGGTCCGGGAGCGCTGAAGGCGCTGCTGGATGCCGGTGTCAAGCTGGACGGGGCCAGGGTGCTGATGCTCGGCGCCGGCGGAGCTGCGCGTGCCATCGCCTTTACCCTGGCGATGAAGAGCTCTATGGCCGAGCTGATCCTGATGGACATCAATGCCGAGACCCTGGCCGGACTGACCAATGCCCTGCGCGCCGGCACGTCGGCAAAGATCACTGCTGCCGGTCTTGATGAGGCATCTCTGGCTACAGCCGTTGGCCGCGCCGATGTTATCATCAACTGCACGCCGATCGGGATGCACCCCCGCGAGGATTCGTCCGTAGTCCCTGCAGCACTGCTACGAGCAGGGCAGGCGGTATTTGACATTGTTTATAACCCGCTGGAGACAAAGCTGCTGCGTGAGGCCAAGGGGTCCGGCTGCCGGGTGATTTCCGGTGTTGAGATGTTTATTAATCAGGCGGTGCTGCAGTTCGAACTGTTCACCGGCCAGTCCGCACCGGAAGATGTTATGCGCCGCGTTGTCATGGAAAGGCTCAAGGGATGAATATTGCACTGATCGGCTATCGAGGTACCGGCAAAAGCCATGTGGGGAGATTGCTGTCACAGAAGTTGAATCTGACCTATGTCAGTCTGGACAAGGCCGTAGCCGAACGCGCAGCCATGACCATTCCGCAGATCGTGGAAAAATTCGGCTGGCCGGATTTCCGCGATAAAGAGACTTTTGAGGTGCGCCAGGTTGCCGGTCAGGATGGCCTCATCGTCGACTGCGGTGGCGGGGTGATTGAGCGCCCGGAGAACATTGAGCTGCTGCGGGCAAGCAGCCGCATTGTCTGGTTGCAGGCGTCCGTGCCGGTAATAGTTGCCCGTATCGGCGGCGATGACGGCAGACCGGCACTGACTGCCGGTAAGACCTTCACGGAAGAGATCGCTGAAGTCCTGGCACGGCGGACGCCGGTATATGCGGCTGCTGCCGAATTCACAGTTGATACTGATTCTTTGTCACCGGAGGAGATAGCCGCCAGAATTGCTGCTTTTGTTACAGGGTAGTAGTGAAAATTGTTTTAATTTAGCTGTGGATTTGTTAATAGTCAGTAGCCTCTACTTTGCATTGACTCTTCTGGAGCTGCCATGGAAAAACAGCAGATAATTGAAAAGGCAAAAGATAAGCTTGCACCGCTGGAAACTGGCAATGTCTATGACTTTATCCAGAACTTCTCGCTACAGTCAGTTACCGACCACCCTTGGGTAATACTGGTCTTTCTTTTTGTTGCTTTCTATGCTTTTGTCAAACGCTCCAAATTCATCCTGCTGTTCCTTTTTTCGGCAATTGCCATAATGTTGCTGGTGAGGTTTACCCTTACCCCGGATGTTGTCGGCGGTGAACTGAACGTAACGGCAACACTGCCGTTTGTTGGCGGTGGTTTGGCCATTGGCGGGGCCTTGATCTATCTTACCTTTATAAAACAGGATTAGCGGTCCGCAATGGACCGTTGCAGGAGGATTTGTTGTGAAAATAGGCAAGCGTGACTGGATTTTCGTCGGCATTATTGTTGTCGTAATGATAGCTTTTATCGCCATATCCGGTCCTGAGAAGACCAAAAAACTCCCCGTGGACGCCACTCACCAGCAGTTCAATGAGATGCTCAAGGCGGGCAAAAAAAAGAGCGAAGTTGATCCGCTCTGCGAAACCTGCCACGATGGCATCAAGATCAAGTTTCCTGACAAGCACCCCGCCAAGCCGGGCGGAGCGCCGATGCGCTGTCTCTTCTGCCATAAAAGCCAGAAATAGCCAGCTGCTGAGTGAGCTCTACCCTCAATTTAACTGCAGAACTTGAGCGGCTGATTGCCGACATTGCTGTAGCCATCGACGAGTTTAGTCATGTCGATCCAAGCCGTCTGCTGGTCTGTGTCAACAGCAGCAGAAACAGCCGCTACGGCGCTTTTGCCAAGATTCACCACCTCCGTTTTCCGGGCGGCGAGCAGCTGCAGATTGTCAGGCGGGGGCGCAGCCGTTACCGCTGTACCATGCCCCAGATCAACCATAAAGAGGTTGATATCCTGTATGTCATCTATTTTACCCTGCCTCGCTTCATGGATAGACCCTTCAAAGAGAAACTGGTAACAATTTTCCACGAGCTCTATCACATTTCACCCAGCTTCGACGGCGATATCCGGCGGTTTGCCGGTAAAAACTTTGCCCACGGTTCTTCATCTAAAAAATATAATCAGCTCATGGAGCAGTTTGTGGAGAGATACCTGCAGCTCCCCTGCAGTGCCGGCAAGACAGCCTTTCTGGACCATGATATGGCTGCGTTGCGCGAAAAATACACCATGATTGTCGGCCGGAGAATGGCCATGCCGA
This sequence comes from Geobacter sp., assembly GCA_012026855.1. Lineage (GTDB taxonomy): Bacteria > Desulfobacterota > Desulfuromonadia > Geobacterales > DSM-12255 > VEOV01. The sequence goes on along the minus strand of VEOV01000160.1, from coordinate 3,081 downwards.
AAATCGCGGTTGAGAAGTTCTAGGAGTCGGTCAAAATTGATGCAGGTCAAGGCGCTTCCCGCAAATCCTGTCATCATAAGGGAAAATATCCTTGAAGGAGCTACCCTTGAGACAAGCTCTGATTGCCATTCTTCTGATGTTGCTGCTACCGTCCCTTGCCAGTTCTGCCCCTGCCATCACCTGTCACTGCTTCACCGATCGCTCCTATGATCCTGCCAAGCCGACTCTGGCTGACCCCTATTTCCTGGCGACCACGCAGAATGGCTTTTTCGCCCTGGTCTTCGGGGTCGATAAAAAAAGCATAGTCATCAAAAAGCAGCAGGGTGTATCGTCAGAGGATCTCTGGATTGCTTATGCTCTGTCCGGCAGAACCGGCAAAGAGCCTGACCAGCTTCTTCAGGAGCGCAAGAGCAGGGGTAGCTGGCGACAGGTTGCTGCCACCCTGAAACTTCAGGGGGGGAGCGTCGCCGAAGCTCTGAAATCCGCTCCGTCCGACGAGCGCCTGGCTGAGCTGGTAGTTGACGAGGCGTTGCTTCGTTACCGGTTTTATACAGAGCCGGAGCTGGCCGCCATGCGCAAGGCGGGCGCTGGAGATAAGGAACTGGTGCTGGCGGCGCTGCTGGCTGCCAGGTCAGGGCAGCCCAAGCTGAAGTTATACCGCCTGGTAAAAAACAGCGGCGATAGTTGGGGTGGCCTGTTGCAGCGGGTCAAGCTGAACAGTTCTGCTGATATTCAGGGTGAACTCGGCAGGCTTATGGGACGAATGAAGTAGACTTAACTGGAAAGGAGCAGCTATGGACAACCTATTGCAGCAACTGCTTGACGATTCCCCGGACGCGATTCTGGTTTCTGACCGGGAGGGGCTCATTCGCTATTGGAACAGGGGGGCGGAACTGATGTTTGGACATGCCCCCCAGGAGGCTCTTGGCAAGTCGCTTGACCTGATCATCCCGGAGAACCTGCGGGCGCGCCACTGGGAAGGGTACTGGCGGGTAATGGCTTCCGGCGAGACCAAGTATAAGACCGGTCTGCTCTCCTCGCCCGGCATTCGCAAGGACGGCAGCCGAGTCTCGCTGGAGTTCAGCATGGTGTTGCTGCGCGATGCAGCAGGGCAACTGTATGGCTGTGCGTCAGTAATGAGGGATGTAACTCAGCGCTGGCAGCAGGAGAAGCAGTTGAAGGAAAGGCTGGTTGCCTGCGAAGCAAAACTGGCGGAGGCCGCGTCTGCATGAAAAAAGGCTGCCTGCTAAGGCAGCCTTCAGTCAAACGTCAGAAACGCCGGTCAACAGAGCTCTAGTACCGCCTTGACGGTTTTGATAATCCCTTCGTAAGCCTCGCCGATCCGTCCGGCCAGCATATAGGCTGGTGTCGAAACGATCCTGTTTTTCCTGTCGATTACGAACTCGGTTACCGGGCAGTCGATATGCTTGCTGCCGGTAGCGTTGATGGCCGCGGCTGTGCCCGGGTCAGTGCCGATGGTGACCTCGGGAGATGATTCCTTGCCGAACAGGGCAGCCACCAGCGCCGGTGCAATGCAGATGGCGCCGATCGGTTTGTTTGCCGCCGCCATCTCCTTGAGAAGGCGGGCAACGTCCGGCTGGATGGAGGCAGCGGCCCCCTTGACTGCGAAGTCGCAGAGGTTTTTGGCAGCGCCGAAACCTCCGGGAAGAATCACGGCATCAAGATCACCCGCCTTGACCTCCTTGATGTTGACGATCTTGCCCCTGGCGATGCGGGCCGATTCGAGCAGTACGTTACGTTTGGCGCCGGTCGCTTCGCCGCTGATATGGTTTACTTCGGCAAGCTCAATGTCGGGCGCCATGCAGACAGCCTCGGCACCGTTGGCATCGATTGCCAGCAGGGTGAATACCGCTTCGTGGATTTCGCTGCCGTCATAGACGCCGCAGCCTGACAGAATAACCCCAATCTTTTTGCCCATGGTCTTGCCCTCCCGTTTGCTTGCTATCTCGTATAAAGAACCGCCACAGCCTTGGCTTTCTCTTTGCCGGAAGCCACATAGCCGTGAACTTCCGAAGAGTCGTAATAGATAGAATCACCCGGATGGAGGGTCATGATTTCCGCACTGTAGTGGAACTCCAGTTCCCCTTCCAGCAGGTAGATGAACTCCTCCCCTTCGTGGCTGTAGAGCCTGGAATCATCCCAAGTTTCCGGGGCAAACTCGACCAGGAAAGGCTCCATGGATTTTTTGCGAAGACCGGGAGCAAGGGAGTTGTAGAGATAAGCCTGGGGGGCGTCATTGCCTGAGCGCCTGCGGCTGGCTTTTGCCGTGTTGTTCCTCAGGAGGACGAACTTGCGCCGGTCCTCTTCTTCTTCAAAGAAGTAATGAATGCCGACTTTCAACCCTTTGGCGATTTTCAGCAGGGTAGCAATGGGGGGGATCACCTGACTGTTTTCGATCTGCGACAGCAGCGGCTTGGACAGACCGGAGAGGTCAGAAAGATCCTGCAACGTCAGGCGCTCTTCCTTGCGGAGTTTGCGGATTTTTTCGCCGATATTCAGTTCGATTACGTCACTCTTTTCATTGCTCATCTGGCTTGTTCTCCTCGTCGCTTTATATGATAAAGGTGGGCTGCGGTCAACAGCTGTTTTCCATTAAAGCCTTCCCCCTTGCAAAATAACCCACAATGGTTATATTGTCGCTTGAGGAGACGCGTTATGTGCCGTAAATATAACAAATTATTGGCTGTTCTTTTGCTGCTGTTCCTGGTCGCCTGCGGCCGGGAAAAGGAGAAAAATGTCTTTTACGAGACCGGCAAGGTGGAGCCGCCGGTAAAAGAGGTGCCAAAGGATATTCTGGCAACCCAGCAGGCCTTTACCTCCTTGGTCAAGGTTGTTACCCCGGCGGTAGTCAATATCTCCACTGTCAGCCGGAAAAAGGCGGTACAGCCGTTCTTTGAACTCTCCCCGTTCTTCGGCGACCCTTTTGACGAAGCGCCGTCAGCCCCCCGCTATCGCAAGGAGTCGAGCCTCGGCTCCGGCTTCATCATCAACCGCGACGGCTACATTATTACCAATGATCACGTGGTGCGCGATTCCGAGAGCATCCAGGTCAAGCTTTCC
>VEOV01000235.1 GCA_012026855.1 Geobacter sp. | reverse complement strand
CCGCGGCCCGGGAAACCGGGGCCTTTGCCACTTGCGAGGAGCATTCCATTGTCGGTGGTCTCGGCGGCGCTGTTGCCGAGACCCTTGCCGAAAAGTGCCCGACGCCGCTCACCCGCCTGGGTATCAAGGACCGCTTCGGACTCTCCGGCAAGGCTGAGGACCTGCACAAATATTTCGGGCTCATGGCAGAGAACGTGGTCGATGCTGCCAAAGAGGTGCTGCTGAAAAAATGATTCCTCTGCGCCTCCGCTCCCAGTCAGGGTTCACCTATGTCGCCGCCCTCTTCATGGTGGCGATTATGGGGGTTCTGCTCGGAGCGGTCGGCCAGAGCGTCAGTGTCATCATGAAGCGGGAGAAGGAGAAGGAGCTGATCTTTCGCGGCCTGCAGTACCGCGATGCCATTGAGCGCTGGAACAAAAAAGGACCGATGCCGCTCAAGGATCTCAAGCGGTTGCTCAACGACCCGCTCAATGTCCCCAACGGCGGCTTGCGCAAGCTGTACAAGGATCCGATAACCGGTGAGGATTTCAAGGTTCTGGAGGATAAGCAGTTCGGCATTTACGGTGTGGCAAGCAAAAGCAGCGCGGAGCCTTACAAACAGAGTGATTTCCCCGAAGCGCTGAAGAATTTCGAAGGGAAGAAAAAGTACCGTGAATGGGAATTTGTCTTCAAGAGACAGCCGCCCGTAGCTCATGGAACACAACCGATGAATCCGGCCAATCAGCAGCTGATAATGCCACTTTCCGAGCCAGAGGGGAACTGATGCCAGCCGATCTTTATCGTTCCGATAATACGGAGATTATTTGATTTTCAAATCACTTACATCGAAAGTCATCGTCATCTCCGTTGCCCTGCTGGCTTTTGGCATCAGTGTTTTTGCCCTGTTGAACCTGAAACGTGAGCGGGCCCAGTTGATTACCTCCGCGCGGGAAGGCTCCGAGCTGATGCTGCAGACCATCGAGCGGAGTATCTACAACTCCATGCGCATCGGCAATACCGAGGAGACCCAGTCGATTCTCGAAATGGTCGCCCAGAGTCAGAAACTGCTGGCAGTCAGGATCTTTCACCCCCACGGCATAGTTCTCAAGTCATCTAGCCCCAATGAAATCGGTACTCCGGTCAACAACGATGACTATCAGCTCTACCTGAACAACAGGTATGAGGGGATCACCTATGCCGATCACCATGGTGAAGTCCTCAGGATGATCAAGCCTATTTACAACAGTGCCCAGTGTCACACCTGTCATGGCAGCAAGACAAAGGTCATCGGCGTGCTGAATGTCAACTATTCCCTAGCCGAGACCAAGAAGAGAATGTTCGAGGTTACCCAGCTCTTTGTCTATTCCACCATTGCCACAATTGTTTTTCTCTCGCTGTCCATTGCCTTTGTCATGTTCCGCCTGGTCCGCTCCCCCCTCAACAGCATAGTAGACAAGATGGCCAAGGTAGAAGCGGGGGACCTTTCGGTGCGGATTGTCAATGCCCCTAAGGATGAGATGGGCAGGCTCGCCAGAAGTTTCAACTCGATGATTGACCGTTTGGATCGGGCAAAGAAAGAGCTGGATATCTATCATTTCAACCAGATGGAGCGTGCCGACCGGTTGGCATCCATCGGCGAGATGGCAGCAGGGATTGCCCATGAGGTTAAAAATCCTCTCACCGGTATTGCCTCGGCGGTAACCATAATCAATGACGATTTCCAGCCGTCTGATCCGCGCAAGGAGATCCTGGGAGAGGTGCTTGAACAGGTCAAGAGGCTGGATAAGACCGTTAACGACCTGCTTTTCTTTGGCAAGCCCACAGAGCCCGAGCCTGTCTGTACCGACATTAATGCTGTCCTGCGCAAGACCCTGCTGTTTGCTTCGCAGCATCGCAGCAAGGGGGGCGGGATAGAGAAGATTCTTGATCTGCAGGATGATCTACCGCCGGTATATGTGGATCCCAAGCAGATCCAGCAGGTGCTGCTCAACCTGATCCTTAACGCCATCCAGGCGATGCAGGGTGGGGGGACGCTGACCATCAGCACATCTCTGCTCAGCGAGGATGGTAGCAAGTGGGTTTCTGTAAGCATATCCGACACAGGTAAGGGGATTCCTGACCAGATTCTGGGAAAGATATTTACGCCGTTTTTTACTACCAAGGCACAGGGGACCGGCCTTGGCCTGGCAATTTGCCATAAGCTAGTTGCCCAGCAGGGGGGCTCCATAAGGGTCGAGAGTGAAGATGGCAAAGGAACGACATTCAGCATAGATCTCCCGGCAACGACTATCGAGGAGCACTGCAGTTCTTTTCAGACTGAAGAAGGAAGGAGTCTTTGATGCGGAAGGTTAAAATTCTTGTTGTAGATGATGAGCATCTTATCAGGTGGTCCCTGGAGCAGAACCTGAAGAAGCAGGGGTATGAAGTGCTTACTGCAGGCTCCGGAGAGGATGCGCTCCGGATTGTGCGTGAAGAGCAGCCTGATCTTGTGCTGCTGGATATTCAGCTCCCGGGCATCAGCGGCCTTGAGGTTCTGGAAAAGGTCAAGGAGTTTGATGAGGAGATAATCGTAATCATGGTAACTGCCCATGGTGGCCTGGAGACAGCTGTCACAGCCATGAGAATCGGAGCCTATGATTATCTCAACAAGCCATTCAATCTGGATGAGATGGCGATTGTCATCAGGAAGGCTCTGGAGACATCAGAGCTGCGCCGTGAAGTGGTCAGTCTGAGGTCCGAACATAAGAAGGCCGGAGTCCCCAATATTGTCGGGTCGAGTCACTCCATGCAAAGCATTCTGGCAATGATGGACAAGGTTGCCAAGAGCGAGGCGGCAACGGTTCTTGTTCAAGGAGAGTCAGGAACCGGCAAGGAGCTGGTGGCAAAATGGATCCACTACAAGTCGAACCGGGCTGACAAGCCGTTTATGGCAATAAACTGCGCTGCGGTGCCGGCAACACTGCTTGAGAGTGAGCTTTTCGGCCATGAAAAGGGCGCTTTCACCGATGCCAAGGCAACCAAAAAAGGACTTTTCGAGCTGGCCGACGGAGGCACTGTTTTTCTGGATGAGATTGGCGATATGGAGATGGGGATGCAGGCCAAACTGCTTCGTTTCCTCGAAGACAGGACATTCAGGAGGATCGGCGGCGCCAAGGTTACCAGTGTGGACGTGCGGATAATCTCGGCAACCAATAAGGATCTGGTCAAGGCAATCGAGGCAAAGGACTTCCGCAACGATCTATACTACCGGCTGCAGGTGATACCTATTCACCTGCCACCTCTGCGGGAAAGGAAGGACGATATTCTCCCCCTTGCCAAGCATTTTATCGACACATACCGGAGGGAATTTGCCAAGCAGGTTAACGGCATTGCCCCGCCGGCAGAGCGGCTGCTGGTCGATTACCATTGGCCTGGAAACATACGTGAGCTCAAGAATGTTATCGAGAGGGCAATAATCCTTGGTAACGAAGAGATGCTCTCCGTTGACCATCTTCCAGCCGAAATAACATCCCGGGTCGTAACGGCGGCTGTAACGGCGCTTGTGACCTTTAAACTGCCTCCTGAGGGGATCGATATTGAAGAGGTAGAGAAGGAACTGATCCGGCAGGCCCTTGAATATAACGACTGGAATCAGTCCAAAGCGGCTAAAAAGCTAAATCTGGGCGTCGATGCCTTCAGGTACAGGATGAAAAAATTCGGATTTTTGTAGTAAATTGATTTTTTTTTTTTTTATGGTTCATGGCTGCAGGCCCGGGAAAAAAGCGGGTGGTGTCGACCGAATTATTGG
>VEOV01000311.1 GCA_012026855.1 Geobacter sp. | reverse complement strand
TTCCTGTTCTCCGGCGGCCGGCACTTGACCACATTGCAGATGTAAACCGTCTCCCTGGTCAACTGCATCGCCTCAATCATTTTGGTCAGCAGCTGCCCCGCCTCGCCGACAAACGGCAGCCCCTGCAGGTCCTCTTCCCGGCCCGGCCCTTCGCCGACAACCATCAGCCTGGCCGCGGGATCGCCGGAGCCGAAGACAATGGTCTTTCGCCCGTCACAGAGCCTGCAGCGGCGGCAATCACCGAGATCGGCGCGAATAGCTTCCATGGTCTCGCCGCCAGGGGTCTCGGCAGCCGCCTTGACAGCTGCAGCCGGAGCCTTGGGGGCATAGGAAAGCCCGTCCACCCCGGTGTCACGGAGATCTTCAAGATAGCTGCGCAGCGCCTCGGCAAGCAATGCCCGTTCCTCACCTTCCATTAATGCCAATCCCCTTTACTTTACCTGCCGGTCGCCATAAGATAGCAGCCATGTTTCTGACCGTATTTACAGCATTTTTTCTACTGCTATTGCCTGATAACGCCTCTGCCTGGGGTCCGGGTGTTCACCTGCAGCTCGGCACCAATGTGCTCGCCAATCTCGCCCAGCTCCCCCAGTCAGTTGCCGCCATCATCGGGGCCAATGGCAGTGATTTCCTCTACGGCTGCATCGCGGCCGACATCACCGTGGGGAAAAAGTACACCCCCTACATGAAGCACTGTCACAGATGGCATGTCGCCCTGTCCCTGCTGGCCAAGGCCTCCACCGACAGCCGCAAGGCCTGCGCCTACGGCTACCTCTCCCACCTGGCCGCAGATGCCATTGCCCACTGCTACTATGTGCCGCTCAACATCATGCGCAGCTACCAGAGCGCCGTGCTCAATCATGCCTACTGGGAGGTCCGCTTCGACAGCTTCACCCCGGCAGAGATCTGGCAGAGCGGTCATCGGGTCGCCCTGGAAAACTTCCGGGACAACGACGATATGCTGCGGCAGGAGATCGCCAACACCATCTTCTCTTTCGGCACCAACAAGAAGATCTTCAACTCCATCCTCATTGTCAGCCGGCTGGAAAAATGGCAGCAGCTGATCAGCACCATGCACGATGTTTCCAGGTTTCAGTTTGCCGACGAAGAGACCGAAATGTTTTCCCGGCTGAGCGAACAGGTTGTCATGGAAACCCTGACGGCGCCGGAAGCGTCACCCTGGCTGGCGTCCGATCCCACCGGGGAAGCGGCCCTCAAGGCGGCCGAATCGGTCAGGAAAAACCTGCGCCTTCTCTACCAGAGCGGCAAAATCACCAAAGAAACCGCTGCCGGTGAACTGGAAGCGATGAAAACCCGCCTGGAAAAAGCCCTCCTGGAGCCGGACCGGATCCGCGATATCCTAGCTGCCTGAAGCCCTGAACAGCAGCACCCGGTCGAGAATCCCGCTGGCAATCATCTCCTTGGTGAGCAGCGGCAGCTCCTCGCAGCGGCCGTCACGCCAGAGGATCCTGACAATATTGGTGTCCACATTGAAGCCGGCGCCGGCAGCAGAAACGTCGTTGGCAACAATCATGTCCAGATTCTTGGCCGCCAGCTTGAGTGCGGCATTCGCCTGCAGATTCTCGGTCTCGGCAGCAAAGCCTACCAGAACCTGCCCTTTCCCCTTCAGCCTCCCAAGTTCGGCCAGAATATCCGCATTCTTGACCAGTGAAAGCTGCAGCTCGTCGCTCTTTTTCTTCATTTTTTGACCGGCTGGTTCGGCCACCCGGTAGTCGGCCACAGCTGCGGCCTTGACGATGATATCGGCGCCAGCGCTCCGCTCAAGGACCGCCGCCAGCATCTGCGCCGCACTCTCCACCTCGACCAGCTCAACTCCAACTGGCGGCGTCAGGGCGGAAGGCCCGCTGACCAGGGTCACTGCTGCGCCCCGCAGCCTGGCAGCCCGGGCGATGGCATACCCCATCTTGCCGGAGGAGTGGTTGCTGATGTAGCGGACCGGATCGATCGCTTCCCTGGTGGGACCGGCAGTGACCAAGACGCTTAACCCGGCCATGTCCTGGGGAGTAAGCGCCCTGGCTGCCTCTTCCAGGATAAGAGCCGGCTCCTGCAGCTTACCTTTCCCTTCCCAGCCGCAGGCCAGGAAGCCGCTCACCGGGGCGGCAAACAGATAGCCATGTCTTTGCAGTCTGGCCTCGTTCTCTTGGTAGATGGAGTTTTCATACATGTTGACGTTCATGGCCGGGGCAATCAGCACCGGCGCCTTGGTCGCCATCATGGTGGTGGTCAGCAGGTCATCGGCAATGCCATTGGCCAGTTTGCCGATGACATTGGCCGTAGCCGGGGCGATGATACAGAGATCGGCCCGGTCGGCCAGGGAGATATGACCAATCTCCTGCTCGGTAATCAGGTTGAACAGTTCGGTATGCACCGGATTGCCGGACAGGGTCTGGAAGGTGAGCGGCGTGACGAACTCGCAGGCCGCTTTCGTCATGATCACATGGACTTGCGCCCCGGCCTTGACCAGCAGGCGCAGCAGCTCCACAGCCTTGTAGACGGCGATACCGCCGGTGACACCCAGAATTACGGTTTTCCCCTTGAACATGCTCACCCCCCAAGATACGGGTTGTATTTCTTCTCGCGTTCGATGGTGGTTGCCGGGCCATGTCCGGGAAACACTTTGGTTTCCGGCGGCAGCACCAGCAGTTTCGTCCTGATATTCCCCACCAGCTGGGTCTGGGAGCCGCCCGGCAGGTCGGTGCGGCCGATGGACTCGGCAAAGAGGGTATCACCGCTGATCAGCACCCCCTCCTTCTGCAGGTAGAGACAACAGCCGCCAGCAGAGTGGCCCGGAGTGTGGATCACTTTGATCTCGTGGCGGCCGAAGCGAATCACGTCGCCGTCATTGAGATTACCGGCCGGAGCAGGCGAATTCTCCGCGGTCAGGCCGTACATGGTAGCCGACTGGGACGCCCGGGAGAGAAACGGTTCATCCCCGGCATTGATCATGATCTTCGCCCCGGTGGCCTCCGCCACCTGCCGGTTGGCGCCGATATGGTCGAAATGGCCGTGGGTATTGAGGATATAGAGCGGCTTGACGCCGTTTGCCTTGAGCATCCCCAGAATCCGATCCCCATCTGCGCCCGGATCGATGACAACCCCTTCCCTGGTCTCACTGTCCGCCAGGATGAAACAATTCACCCCCAGCTCGCCGACAACTATGGTTTCAAATATCATGGTGCCTCGCTTGTTAATTGGTTGCTGGCAGCCGCTGAGAGCGGCGCCGGAGAATATGAACAGTGCCATAAAAAGGACTGTTTTTAACAGAAAAAAGTTATCTTTGCGGCTGAATCCGGACAAGATTTAAGACTCCCCCTTGACTCTCTTCGGCAGGAAATTCTCCTTGCTGACAATGCTCCGGCCCAGCTCCTTCTCCGTCTCCTTGCGCGCCGTACCGGCTACACCGCCGCCCCGCCGGGCCACGCTACGGTTTTTTGTGAATGTGTCCGGCTTCTCAGCCTGGGAGATTTCAGTAGTCACCCGTTCGCCCAGCATGGTGAAGATCAGCTCCAGGTCGGTCATGTGGTCCCGCAAATTGTCGCTATTCCGTGTCAGTCCCTTGAAATCCTTATGCTCTGAAGGAGTGACACCAAAGGTAGCCTTGGCGATTTCGGCGGTCAGAATACTGAAATCCCGCTCCGTGCTGATGCCCCGCTCCTGCCACTCATCGGTCAGGTTCTGGCGGATGGCGATGCCCCGCAGCCGCTTGTCGATCCACTCCTTCGGATACCCCTTCTGCTCATAGAGCTGCTTCATCCGCTCCTGGGCCAGCTCCGGGTTTTCAATTTCCCGGATCCGCTCATAGCCGACCTGGGCGAGCCACTGCTTGAAAGGTTCGGCCTTGGGGGATGGGATGGACTGAATCATCCTCAAAAGTTGTTCAGTATCGGCAACATCGGTCAAGCGTTTCTTGCCGTCAGGCGCTGTCATCTTGAAAGCGTTACAATTTGTAACGGTTTCATTGCCTTCCGCAAGTAATCGTTTTTTCAGCACTCGCCAGTATACTTGCGGGTTCTGGCTACCCGTCAAAACAGCGATTACATCCACAATGGCAAAATACCAGCGCTGCATTGCATCGTCCCATTCGGCACGGATCTGCTGATGCTCAAACAGCTTGATTGCAGTCTCCTTTACCATCCCGTTCCCTCCTCCAGTAAAGCATTTTACATCAGGCTATCACAGGAACATGACAAAAAAGGTCGTAAAGTCAGCCATCTCCAGCCATATACTCGATTGTCGTAGCAGTGATACGACAATTGTCTCCGCGCTGCGGAGACAATTCACTTTCCGGTCGATTTCAACTACGAGGTGGGAAGCCTCCGAGGGGAGGCACCGACAAACAGCAGGCTCAGAACAGTTCCGGCTCATCGTTTTTCAGGGCGGCAAAGGGGCTGTTGCTGAAACTCTTCCGCTCCTGGGCCGGCTCCGGTCTGCGCACCGGTTCAGGTTCAGGCTCGGGGATGACCTCCACCTCACGGCTCTCTTCGCTCCGGTCCACATAAAAATAACGATCGTAAAGACGGTGATAGGCGGTCCAGTTCCCCTGCATCTCCCCCTCTTTGTTGATGTGGGTCCTGATGCCGTTGATCTTGGAATCCAGGTCGTCAAGGTAGTTGAGCACCGTTGCTTCCAGGGTTTTCGGCCTCTTGGGGGAGCCGTACTCGTACTGGCCGTGGTGGGAGAGGATCAGGTGTTTCAGGTGCATGGCCAGCTCAGGCGGAAAGTCGTCAATCTGGCTGATCTTCTCGTGGATCATCTCTACACCGATGGTGATGTGGCCGATCAGCTTCCCTTCGTCGCTGTAGTCAAAGGCACGGGCGAACTTCATCTCCCTGACCTTGCCCAGGTCGTGCAGCAGCGCCCCGGAAATGAGCAGATCGCGGTTGAACACCCCGTAGAGCGGCGCGACCGCGTCCACCAGCTTGGCGACCGCCAGGGAGTGCTCCAGCAGCCCCCCAAGGTAGACATGGTGCATCCCCTTGGCTGCCGGTGCCACCCGGTAGAGCGGCCAGATCTGCGGATCGCTGAAGATGTCCCCCAGCAAACGACGCAGCCAGCTGTTCTGCAGTGTGGCCAATAGCGCCTGCAGCTCGGCTTCCATCTCCTGGATGTCCCGCTCCGTCTCCGGGAGGAAGTCGGCCAGCACCACCTCTTCCTCCGGCACCCGGCGCAGGTCGCTGATAACCAGCTGCATCTTGCCCAGATAGATGGAGGCTTTGGCAGCGACCTTGAGAAAGTCGTTCTTCTCGAAAAGCTGGGTAACCTGATCGACGTTGTCCCAGATTTTGGCATCCACGTCGCCGGTTTTATCCATCAGCTTCAGGTTCATGTACGGCTTGCCGTTCTTGGCCATGGCCGTGATCTTCTCCTTGACGAGAAAAACCCCGGTTACCTGGTCCCTGTCCTTGATATCCTTGATAAAAATTTTGCTCACAAGTTGTCCTTTACTCTGTCGTTTTTGCCGCAATGGCGTCAGCCACCCTGATGCCGTCCAGCGCTGCGCTCATGATGCCGCCCGCATAGCCGGCCCCCTCACCGCAGGGATAAAGCCCGGCAACTGCCGTTGATTGAAAGTCCTCGCCCCGCACAATTCTTACCGGCGCTGACGTGCGGCTCTCGACGCCGATCAGTGTTGCCTCGGCCGTGATAAAGCCGCGCATCTTCCGGTCGAATGCCTCGATACCGCTTTGCAGAGTAGCGGTGATGTACTCCGGGAAAATCCCGGCCAACTCTGCCTCGGTAACTCCGGGCCTGAAGGTCGACTCTAGGGCCCCCTTCTTCCTGCCGAGAAAGGCAGGGAGACTCTGGGCCGGAGCCCGGTAACCGCCCCCCCCCAGCTTGAAGGCGGCCTGCTCGTACTTCCTCTGGAACTCGACCCCGGCCAGGGGGGCACTGCTGCCAAAATCGGTTGTCCTGACTGTTGCCACCAGGGCGCTGTTGGCCACCCCGCTGGCCCTGGCCAGGTTGCTCATGCCGTTGGTAACGATGGTCTCCGGCTCGGTGGAGCAGCCGATGACCACCCCTCCCGGACACATGCAGAACGAGTAGGCAGAGCGGCCGCCGTCCGGAGCGTTCCAGGCAAGGGCGTAATCGGCCTGGGGGAGCTTCGGATGTCCCTTGAGACCGTACTGGATGGAATTGATCAGCTCCTGGGGGTGCTCCACCCGGAAGCCGACGGCAAAAGGTTTCTGCTCCAGCGCCACGCCGCTTTTCTCCAGCATGGCATAGGTATCGCGGCTGCTGTGCCCCGGCGCCAGCAACAGAGCATCGCACGGCTCTTCGCAGCTGTCGTTGATCACCACGCCGGCCATCCGCCCCTGGTGCAGGGTGATGCCGGTCATTTTTGCCCCGAAGCGGACGTCGACCCCCCTGGAGAGCAGATACTTGCGCATATTCAGCATCACCGCTCTGAGCCGGTCGCTGCCGATGTGGGGTTTTGCCAGCCACTCTATCTCCGCCGGGGCGCCAAACTCGACAAAACGCCGCAGCACATAACCGCTGTTGGCATCACGCACCCGGGTGGTCAACTTGCCGTCGGAAAAGGTGCCTGCCCCCCCTTCGCCAAACTGCACGTTGCTTTCGCAGTCCAGAATGCCGTCACGCCAGAACCGCTCCACGTCCCTGACCCGTTCCTCTATCCCCCGGCCACGCTCCAGCAGAATCGGCGCAGCACCGCAGTCCACCAGCCGCAGGGCAGCGAACATGCCGGCCGGACCGCTGCCGACAATGACAATCCGCCCGGACGGAGCAACCCGGCCAGGAAGAGGTGATGGCGCTGGCAGCAGCTCTTCAAGGTCAGGAGCAACGGCATCCGGCACCCTGAGGCTGGCGGTATTTTTCAAAGTTAGTGCAACGGTATAGACCAGTTTGATGGCTGATTTCTTGCGTGCATCAACCCCTTTGCGGGTAATTCTGCAGGCAACAATGTCATCCGGGTGGAGCTTGAGGCGCGCGGCAATTTTGCTCTGCAGTGCGGCCTCGTCCTCATCCAGGGAAAGGTGGGTATTGCGCAGGATGAAGATTTTATTCTCAGGCGGCATTGGCTGCGCCATCTCCCGGCCTTGCGAGAAGCTGCTCAATGAGCACGACAACATTCAACGGATGGGTTGATTTGGGGATATGGACTTTGGCCCCCATCTCCGGGGCGGCCAACATGCGCGGGGGGCCCTTGAACATGGAAGTAAGCAGGGCGATAATCGGCTCGCTGGCGCCGGCAACTTTCCTGATGGCCATACAGGTGCTGACCCCCCCCATGCCCGGCATGATCAGATCGCAAACCACCACATCAGGCCTGCCTTCTATGAACGCTTTCACCCCTGCATTGCCGTCAGGAGCGGTGGTAACCTCGAAACCGCTGCCGCTGAACGCCTCTGACAAAACCTTCAGAAAAAAAGCATCGTCATCAATGAGCAGAATTTTAACGGGTGAAGAGTGCATCAGGACCCCTGCGAAGATTTAAAGCGTAATATTAACGGATTTAATCGGAAAATGAAAGTCTACTGTTTGCCTGCAAAGAGATATATAAAGATGGTTATGCCCGAACTGCCAGAAGTAGAAACCACCAGGCGAGGTATCGTCCCGCACCTTACCGGACGCACCGTCACCGGGATCACCCTGCGTGCCGCCAAGCTGCGTCTGCCGTTGTCGGCTGAACTGCCCCGGCAGCTTGCAGGCCAACGGATCGAAGCCATCGAGCGGCGCGGCAAATACCTGCTCTTTACCTGCAGCGACGGCACCCTGCTGCTGCATCTCGGCATGACCGGCCATCTGCGGCTTGTCCCCTCTGACTCCGCCCCAGGCAAACACGATCATGTGGAGCTGCATTTTGATAACAACACCACCCTCCGGTTTACCGACCCCCGCAAGTTCGGCACCCTGCTCTGGCTGACAGGGGAACCGCTGCAGCACCCTCTGCTCGCAGAACTGGGTCCGGAACCGCTCTCCGCCGACTTCACGGCAGAGTATCTCTTCAAGCGCTCCCGCAAGCGAAGCGTGGCCACCAAGCTGTTCATCATGAACAGCAAAATTGTCGTCGGGGTGGGGAACATCTACGCCAACGAGGCGCTGTTCCTGGCGGGCATCAACCCTGCCAGGGCGGTCGGCAGCCTGGCGCCGGCAGAAACGGAGCGGCTGACCGCAGCCATTAGACAGGTGCTGACGGAAGCAATTGCCCTTGGCGGGACGACGCTGCACGACTACCTGGATGCCGCCGGACAGCCGGGCTACTTCAGCCTCAAGCTGCACGCCTACGGCCGAGGGGGCAAGCCGTGCTCCGTCTGCGGCACGGCACTGCAGGAGAGCAGGCTGGGCAACCGCTCAACCGTCTGGTGCCCGAAATGCCAGCAATAGCCCTGTAATGCCAAGCGCCGCACTGATGCCCCACCCTTGACAGCCCGCCTGCAGCTGCTATCC
>VEOV01000044.1 GCA_012026855.1 Geobacter sp. | reverse complement strand
CCATCATTCTCCAGCACGGCCAAGAGCCGTTTCACCACCCGGGGTGGCACTTCGGAGCTGGTTGCCGCTGCCCTAGCCCATCTGGATGCCGGCGGGGTGCTGATCTGCTCATCTAACCACCAGAAGGTTGATATTGCCGATTATCTGAAAGAGCTGCGCCGAGGGGCACTGCAGGCCGGCTGCCAGCTGCAGGTGGCGACGGTCGCCGGACAGCCGGAGGATTATCCCTATCCGGTTACCTTCCCCGAAGGGCGCTACCTGAAATATGCGGTCTGTGTCAAAGCATGACGGGCACGGGGCAAGGAGGGGCTGAATGATTATCTGGCTTACCTATATCGGCCAGGGGGCGGTTGCCGGGCTGCTGGCCGGGCTTCTGGGGGTAGGCGGCGGCATTGTCATCGTGCCGATGCTGAAATTCACCTTTGCGGCGCAGCATCTTCCCCCTGAACATATTCAGCATCTTGCCCTTGGCACATCCCTGGCCACCATCGTGGTGACGTCGATATCAAGCTTCATGGCCCATCACTCCAAGGGGGGGGTGAACTGGATTGCCGTGCGGCGCATATCACCGGGGATACTGTTCGGCACTTTTGCCGGTTCCATTGTTGCTGCCAGACTGAGCGGCAACTTCCTCACCTGGTTCTTTGCCGGGTTTACCTTCCTGGTGGCCTGGCAGATGATCCTGGACGTCAAACCCCACTCCTCAAGGCAGCTTCCGGGCTTTGCCGGATTTTTCGCCACCGGTACGGTCATCGGCGGGATTTCCAGTCTGGTGGGTATCGGCGGCGGCACCATGTCGGTTCCCTTCCTCATCTGGTGCAACCAGCCGGCGCGGATCGCCATCGGCACTTCGGCTGCCATCGGTTTTCCCATTGCCATATCGGGTGCCGCCGGCTATCTCTTCAACGGCCTGGGGGCCATGGACCTGCCCCGGTACAGTGCCGGCTTCATCTACCTGCCGGCGCTGGTCGGCATTGCCGCGACCAGCTACCTGACGGCGCCCCTGGGGGCCAGGCTGGCCCATATGCTGCCGGTATCGAAGTTGAAGAAAGGGTTTGCTGTCCTGTTGATTGCCACGGGCCTGAAGATGGTTTACGGGCTGTTATAGCTGGCCGCAGGCTGGGCAGGTGGGATTTTTTCGCATGGATATTTCGCGGAATTTCAACCGGGCAGAGTCGTAGGTCAGCAGTCTCCCCGTCAGCAGTTCACCGACCCCAAGCAGGTATTTGATCGCCTCGGTCGCCTGGAGAGTGCCGATGATGCCGGGGAGAACCCCGATAACGCCGGCCTTTGAGCAGGCGGTTGCCACGTCACCTTCAGGGGCTTCCGGGAAGATGCAGCGGTAGCAGGGGGATTGGCCGGGGATGACGGTCATGGTCTGGCCGGCATAGCGGAGAATGCCACCGTGGGAGTAAGGTTTGTTGGCGGCCACGCAGGCATCGTTGATGAGGAATTTCGCTTCGAAGTTGTCGGTGGCGTCGATGACGAAATCATATTCTGCCGCCAGCGCCGCGATATTATCTGCCCCGACCCGAATCTGGTGGGCCTTTATCCGGACATCAGGGTTGAGCACTTCCAGGGTTTTTTGTGCTGACAGGACTTTTGGAGTGCCGATGCGCGGGGTGGTGTGGATAATCTGCCGCTGCAGGTTGGACAGCTCCACCACGTCGCTGTCGGCAATACCGAGTCGGCCGACACCGGCGGCCGCCAGGTAAAGCAACACCGGCGAGCCCAGTCCGCCGGCACCGATGACCAGAACGCTGCCGTCAAGCAGTTTCTGCTGTCCCTCTGCACCGACCCCTTCAAGTATCAGATGCCTGGCGTAACGCTCCTGCTGGTTAATTGACAGCATTATCTACTCCTAAAAAAAGGGAGAGTCACCTCTCCCTTCTAGCTGTTATGTGGGGAACCCCTTACTCAAGCGGCAACTGCTTCCAGTACTACCGGTGTCAACAGCGCCTTCATCTTCCTGATGGCCCCTTCCTCGATCTGGCGGACCCTTTCGCGGGAGATGGAGAAATGTTCGGCAATCTCCTGCAGGGTCAGCGGGTCATCCGCTGCAACCCTCTGGTCAATGATGTAGCGCTCTTTTTCATTGAGATTTTCCATGGCCCTGGCAACCGATTGCTGCAGTTGCACCGCCTCCTGGTGATCGCCGAGCAGCTCTTCCTGATTGCTCCGCTCGTCAGGCAGGGACTCCAGCAAGGTCAACCCTTCACCTGCCACAATTTCTGCATCCAGGGAGTACTCGCCCCTCATCCGCTGATCCATTTCGACAATTTCAGCTTCCTTCACGTCCAGGGTCAAGGCCGCTTCCTTAATATTGTCCTGACCGATCATGTTTCTGATGGCGCTCTTCGTCTGGTTCAGCTTGAAGAACAGTTTTTTCTGCGCCTGGGTTGTGCCGATCTTCAGCAGGCTCCAGTTGGCAATGATGAAGTTCTGGATGTAGGCGCGTATCCACCAGACTGCGTAGGAGATGAGGCGAATCCCTTTGTAGGGGTTGAATTTTCTGACTGCCATCATCAGGCCGATGTTCCCTTCCTGGATCAGGTCGAGCATTTTCATGCCATAGTTGCGGTACTCAGCACAGATTTTCACCACAAAGCGCAGGTTGGCAGTAATCAGCTGATGGGCTGCTGCAAGGTTCTTCTCCTCGAAGTAGCTTATGGCCAGACTCTTTTCCTCTTCGGCGTCAAGCAGGGGGAACCTGCGAATCTCGCCGAGGTAGAGTGTCAGGCTGTCTGCGATTATTGGCAGATTCATGGTCATGGTGTTAATCCTCCGACTGCAGGAAAAATTAGCACTCTCTTTACGAGAGTGCTAACAATATAACATTGGCTTGTATAATTTTCAAGGGGTTGGAACAGGAATTAGTGCCACCGGGAAAAGCTACTTCCTTTCGTACATCAGGACAGTCATCTCCGGCCGCTTAGGCGCATAGGCAAAGGTGATACGGGTTGACTGGTCCTGCCAGCGGTAGGTCATCATGTGGGGTGCACCGGTCCGGTCGATAACCCCTTCGCCATACAGTTTCTTCTGCTCGGACAGCACCCTTTCGATGCCGTTCTTCTTGACGTAATCCGGGTCCATGGTGACCGAGACCGCTACCAGCTTGTTGTCCGAAAAGGCAAAGGTTCGCTGCTTGATGGTTTTGGCAGGTTTGAGCTGTTTATAGATGTCCTGGGCGCCCAGCTTTGCCATTTTCCCCTTGGGAAATGCCTTGGCAACGCTCTTGGCATCGGAGCCCCACTTCAGTTTGCCGTAGCCGGCAAAGAGCTGGGCTGCCTGGGCTGACGTGGCCAGCGTAAGTGCCAGCAGGAGAAAAAAAGTGATAAATTTTTTCATTATAGCTCCGGTCGGGTAAATTATTGAACCATGGGATTTTACGGGCTTTATCTGAAGCTGTCAAGGCTGCGCCGACCTCCTTGCTGAAATACTTGCCCTAAACGTCAATAATATGCTAAATCAATCGATAACAAATACGGTGTCAACCGGAGGTTCTGCCATGGAAATCAGAGTTCTGCCGTTACCGGCAGAGGCGAAAAAGAAAAAATATACCGACGAATCACAGCTCGGTTTCGGCAAGATATTTACCGACAGGCTGTTCATTGCCGAGTGGAAAACCGGCCAGGGGTGGGTGGATGCCCGCATTGAGCCCTATGCCCCGTTCCAGCTCGACCCTGCTTGCACGGTGCTTCACTATGCCCAGGAGATTTTCGAAGGGCTGAAGGCCTATCGCTGGAAGGATGGCTCTGTTGCCCTGTTTCGTCCGGAGATGAATGCCCGCCGCTTCAATCATTCGGCCGACCGGATGTGCATGCCGGAAGTGCCGGAAGAGCTGTTCCTCAAGGGGGTTGCCGAGCTGGTAAAACTGGAGGCAGACTGGATTCCGACCGCTCCGGGGACCTCGCTCTATATCCGGCCGACACTGATTGCCGTTGATCCCTACCTCGGCGTTAAACCGGCTGATCACTACTACTTCTACGTGATCCTGTCACCGGTCGGCGCTTACTATGCCGGCGGCTTCAATCCGGTCAAGATCATGGTTGAGGACAAGTACGTCCGGGCAGTACCGGGTGGCACTGGCGAAGCCAAGACCGGCGGCAATTACGCCAGCTCCCTCAAATCAGGTATGGAGGCCAAGCAGAAAGGGTTTGACCAGGTGCTCTGGCTGGATGGTATGGAGCGGCGCTACATCGAAGAGGTCGGCGCCATGAACATGTTCTTTGCCTATGGCGACAAGGTTGTCACCGCCCCGCTGGAAGGGACGATTCTTAACGGTGTTACCCGCAACTCGGTAATTACCCTGGCTGCCGAGCTCGGCTTTACCGTTGACGAGCGCAAGGTGGACATCGATACCATCATGGCGGACATCAAGAGCGGCAAAATCACCGAGGCCTTTGGCAGCGGCACCGCCGCGGTCATCACACCGGTTGGCGCCCTCTGCTACAAGGATGAAAACGTCACCCTCGGCAACGGCGGAGTCGGCCGGCTGACCCAGAAGCTGTACGACACCCTCACCGGTATTCAGACCGGCGAGCTTGCCGATAAATTCGGCTGGGTCAGAAAGCTGTAGCTTTTATGAAACTCAAGGAAGAAGAGATCAACCGCCTCTGCCGCAGCTGTCGCAAGAAGTGCAAGCAGCTGGCGGTTGCCCTCATTACCTCATGCCCGCAGTATTCGCCCCTGCCGCTTGACCTCCGCTCTCCTTGGAAGCAGCAGGAACTGCCACTCTGGGGGAAAGTACGGTAAACAGGCCTTTTATAAAACGGTGCAGCGGCTGTGGCCGCTGCGTTGCCGCCTGCCGCAGGCGGCTCCATTCCCTGGAAACTGTCAACAACCGCAAAATCTCAGTAAAAAAATCCCTCCATCTATGTGACCAATGCCGTCAATGCGTCAGCGCCTGTCCGTTGCAACTCCTCGGCGACGATCAGGAAGTTATTTCCCATCCAGCTTTGCAGCCTCGCTCTCCCAAAGACCCCTGACTTTTTTGGCTTTCGGTATCAGGCGCAGTTTTTTCTCTGTACCGACGGTGTAGCCGTCCGTGGTGATTTTCGCGGCGTTGGCCTTGGCCATCATTACCCCGGTCTTGGCCCCTTGGGCAGCAAGTTTCTGATGGTAGTTGTATGAAATCTGCTCAACGTTGTAACCATCGGCCCGCAATTCGCGCATGGCAGCGCCGCTGATAACTTTCAGCTCGCTGCAGCCTGTGAGCACTGTTGCTGTCAGTATGAGTGCAAATAGTCTTGTCATGGCATCCCCCTTCTACGGCAACTCTTTACAAATCCTGTTACCAGATTTGTGCCCGTTAACATTATTTGCAACTTATTGAATTAAAAGAGTTTTGTTGTGGGTCGGCGGAGCGGGGGTGGTCCGGGAATGAACAGGGGGAAGTGTCTGCTTAGCCTAACCAGCTGAAATTACGTGATAAGGCCTGAAAAGGTG
>VEOV01000191.1 GCA_012026855.1 Geobacter sp. | reverse complement strand
CGGCCGGAAAAGGTCTGTGGCCAGAGACAGTAGATGCAGCGCGACGGACAGCCGCGGCTGGAGTAGATGGAAACATAGGGGTGGAGAAAATGGGGAATGACATATTCGTCGATCGGCAGGTCGCGCCGGTAAACCTGTGATGCGAAAGGCAGCGCATCAAGATCGGTCAGGGGCGGCCGGTCAGGGGTGTGCACCATGTCGCTGCCATCCCGGAAGCTGAGCCCGGCAACCTGCTGCCACTCCCGCCCCTCGCACAGCTCCTTGATGGCGTAGTCAAACTCCCCCCGGCAAACAATGTCGATGGCACCGGCACCCTGGCGGAGCGACTCCTCCGGCAGCACCGAAACATGGGGGCCGACCAGAATGGTGATGGTTGCCGGCTTGCGCTCCTTGACCGCCCTGGCCGTGGCAATGTCCATGGCCAGGGTGGGGGTAGAGGTATACAGCACCACCAGATCGAAATCAGCGGCAATTTTCAGACAGTCTTCCAGATCCAGCTTCTGCACCGGGGCGTCAACCACCCGAGAGCCGGAAATCATCCCGGCCGGATAGCAGAGCCAGGTCGGATACCAGAAGGAGGTTACCTCGCGGGAGGCCTGGTAGCGGGCGCCGGCGCCGCCGTCAAAATCATCGAAGGTTGGTGGATTGAGGAACAGAGGTTTCATGGGGTGAGCCGCTCGACTTTTACAAACCGGTCGCCGGACTTGCAGAAGATCTCTTCCGGCAGAAGTGATGAACCGGCAAGGAGCGCCTCAACCTGCGGCCGGTCGGTTGCCGAGTAACGGATTGCCAGGCCGCAGTCGGAGCTGAGCGCCCGGGGGGCAGGAATAAGCAGCATTGGGAGCTGCCCCCCCTTGAGAAGCTTTTCAGCTTTCATTACCCGGTGTACTGAATTGAAAATTGCTACGAAATCACCTTCATTGACCATCTTTTCTTCCTCTTGAAATGCGGATTGACTTTAACCGCTCGGCGGGCATATTATCTTTTGATGCACCTGCCATTCATACTTTTTGGCCTGGTATTGGCCGCCCTGCTCATCAACGTGCCACTTGGCTATGTCCGCCAGGGGGTCGCCAAGTTCAGTTTTGCCTGGTACTTCTACATCCATATCAGTATCCCCTTTATCATATACCTCAGAATCAAGTCCGGATACAGCTGGAAATTTATCCCGCTTACCATTGCCGGTGCAATCATTGGACAGATTATTGGCGGCAGAATCAGGCGCAAGCGGCTTGGCGATGGCTGAAAAAAGACAACGGCTGAAAAGCCCGCTGCAGCTCTCCACTCTCCTGGAGTCTGTCTTTGCCGGTAAACCGCTGCAAAAGAGGTTGCGTGAAGCACGTGTCTGGGAAGTATGGACAGAGGCGGTAGGTGAACAGATCGCTTCCCGGGCAAAGCCGCTGTCATTCAGGGACGGCATCCTTACCGTCGCCGTCTCGGGCTCGGCCTGGCTGCAGCAGCTCTCCCTGATGAAGCCGGAGATCATTGAGAACGTCAATGATGCAGCTGGTGAAGTGATTGTCAGAGATATGTTTTTCAAACAGGGGAAGGTATCCGGGGCTGAAAAGGAGCCGGCACCCCTGCCCCGCCATAAAACCCCTCTTTCGGCGCAGCAGCAGGCCAAGCTGGCAAAACTGGCCGAACCGCTAGGAGATCAGGAGCTGCGAGATGCCCTGATTGCACTTATTGCTGCACAGCAACCTGATGAGCACCGTAAACCGACTCATTGACCAGCAGCGGCGGCATCACCTCCAGGCTGTGCTTTCTCCCCTTGGTCAATTCAACCATGAACATTCTGGCCGGCAGAGCTGCGCCGCCATGTACCATCTGCAGCCTTAACGGCACAAGCTTCAGCTCCTGCGCCAACTGGAGCAGCTCCGGCAGCCGCTCCGGATGATAGATCAGGCAGATGCTCCCCCCCGGTTTAACCATCCTCTTTGCCATGGCAAGAAAGTCTGCCAGAGTGGCACTCGACTCATGCCGGGCAATGTCACGCCCGGCCAAAGGGCTTGTCCTGCCGCTGCCTAAGCGCCTGTATGGCGGGTTCCCCATGACCAGGTTGAAGCTGTTCCCCTTGTAATGTGCTGCCAGATCCAGAATGTCCCCATGGATGATGACAACTCTCCCATCCAGATGGTTCGCCGTGACGTTCATGACAGCTACAGCTGCCATCCGCTCCTGCACCTCCACCCCGACAAGCTGCCCATATGCCGAACGACGTGCCATGACCAGCGGAATAATGCCGCAACCGGCGCCAAGATCGAGCAGCGAGCCGCTGCCATCGGGAGCAAAATCACACAGCAGCAGCGGGTCAAGGGAAAAGCGGTACCCCCGGCGCGGCTGCAACAGCTGCAGGTTGTAATCTCTCAGGAGATCAGTGGTCAGCTCTCCCTTTTCTCCGTTTTTCATCTTCGGCGTTCACCTTGTCAAACAGGGCAATCTGCTCTGCAGTGGAGAGTTTTTTGCGGCAGCAGTCAGATCTCAGGCAGAGGGCGCAGCGATCATCCCCGCACCATTGGCAGAAACTGCAATCAGGGCAGGGGTGTTTTTTCTCCGGCATCACCTCGACCCGAAGATCGCCGAACCGACCCGTACCAGCGTCGCCCCCTCGGCAATGGCAGCTTCAAAATCGCCTGACATCCCCATGGAAAGCTCCGGCATCTGAACTCCGGGGATCTCTGCGGCGGCAATTTCCCCGGAGAGGAGCCGCAACTCGCGGAAATATGG
>VEOV01000200.1 GCA_012026855.1 Geobacter sp. | reverse complement strand
GGTGGCCACCGAGCAGTATGTCAAGGGGCTGGGTGAGACGGTCCATGAACTGAAGAAAAAACTGCCCGAAGCGGCCCTGGAGAAGATGACCTTCAGCTGTTGCGGCGACAGCGCCTTCATGAGCAAAATGAAGAGTCTCGGCAGGAAACAGGTGATCATCGTCGGCATGGAGTGCCACGTCTGCGTGCTGCAGACGGTGATCGAGCTGCTCGATGCCGGTTTCAACGTGCACCTGGTGCGCGATGCGGTCATGAGCCGGAGAAAGGACAACTGGTTTGTCGGCCTTGAAACTGCCCGCCAGGCCGGAGCAGTGATCACCTCCACCGAGGCGGCGCTCTTCCAGCTCCTCAAAGTCGCCGGCACCGATGAGTTCAAGAAGCTGTCAAAACTGGTAAGATAACCCCTACAGAACCAGGATCGGCGCCCCGGAAGCGGGCGCCGATCCTCACCTGCCGGTCATTTCTTCATTCACATCATCGGCAAGAATTTTGGCCATCCCTTTACCGCAGAACACCTCCAAATGCAATAACGTTAATTAATAAATCCTTTTTTAATCTTTCACAATGTGGTATCAACTGAACCGGTGGCTCCAAGATAGGCAATGTTCATCTGAAGTGGGCATATATTCACACTTGTAGCCGTTGAGCAGAAAAGAATAGAAGAGGAAAACATGGCCTTTCGAGAAAGATTCTTAGCCGCATTGATAGATGGTCAAATTGGGAACGAGGGTGTCGTATCATTTTTTTTCAAGAGCCCCTTACAGCAATTTATCGGTTATGAACGATGAGGCGAGCTTTCAGATATACTGTAGCCGCCTTAATTATTACAGCAATGATAACCGCCTGCGGTAACTGGGATGGAGCGGTGAATCCGCCAGTTGCTCAGGAGCAGTATGAATGGGTTGCGCTGGAGCAGCTTTTGCTGCCGACGCCCCTCCCAGAGAATGGGAAATACGCGATCTTGGCTGGCCAGTTCACCAATGTGGAGGGCGCGAACAGGTTCCACCTCCAAGTTATGGCGCTGGGGCTTATCTCATCGATTATTCCAGTCATCGACAGGGACGGGCAGCACTCGTTCTTTGTTTCCGCTGGCAGCTTCGAATCACCAGACGCCGCTAGAGCTAACCGCGCTTGGATCAGCAGCCAACTCGGCATTAGCGAGCCGTTGTCGCTCATTCTGCTGCCTCCGGTGAAGTAAAGGACGAAGATCCAACAAGGCAGAAGCACCGGCCTTGAGTCGCCGGTGTTCTCCAGAGCCGTTAAACACCAAGACAAAGGCTCCGGATTGGTGTCTGACGGTATTCCTTGGAGCCACCAAAAAATAGGAGGGTAAGTGATGAAACAGAATGTAATCAAATGGATGATGGGATTATTGATTACGGTCGCCCTTGGCTTGACGGGATGTGGCGGTGGTGGAGGCGGGGGCTTTACATCAACCGGCAATATGGGAACTGCACGAAGCAACCATGCAGCGACTCTACTTCAAAGTGGTTTAGTGTTAGTAACGGGCTGGGGTACTGGATCTAATGCACCAGAGCTTTACAATCCTGCAACCGGCACCTTTGCGGCTACTGGTAATATGGTTGGAATGCGCACTGTACATGCATCCACTCTTCTGGCAAATGGAAAGGTTTTGATTACTGGAGGGCAAGCTCAACCGTATTCTCCAGAGTTAAAAAGTTCCGAGATATACGATCCAGCTACCGGTAGTTTTGCGGCAACCGGAAGCATGGGCACTGCTCGCCGGGGACAATCTTCCACTCTTCTGACAAACGGCAAAGTCTTGATAACAGGAGGGTACAACGGGAGTTATCTTAACAGCGCCGAACTTTATGATCCGGCAACTGGGACTTTCACTTCAACTGGCAGTATGAGAGATGCACGCTACTGGCCTCTAGCAACATTGCTACCTGACGGTAAGGTTCTAATAACAGGAGGCGGCAATAATCCTTCCGGTGCAGCCTTAAGTAGCGCTGAGCTGTATGACCCAGCAACTGGGGTTTTTACGGTTACCGGCAGCATGGGAACTGCACGTTATGGCCAAACAGCAACTCTACTGAACAATGGCAAAGTTCTAATAGCTGGCGGATACAATGTTACAACATTCTATAACAGTGCAGAACTGTATGACCCAACAACCGGAACCTTTTCCACAGCCGGAAATATGGGAACTGCTCGTCGTGGGCATAATGCCACACTATTGGCCAATGGCTTTGTACTTATAACAGCAGGATATACTGGCAGTTCTTATCCAAACAGCGCCGAGCTATATAATCCAACAACCAACACCTTTACTGCAATCGGCAACATGGTGTCATCTCGCTTTAATTTTACTGCCACACTTTTGCAGAACGGTAAGGTACTGCTGACGGGAGGCAGTAACGGCGTCAGCTCGCTTAACAGTGCAGAGTTGTATAATGGAACGCTGTAAATTTGACCTTAAGTGGAAAGAAGAGTCACGCTCCATTCCCCAATATTTAGCCTGAAAGAGAATGTCCAACTAGCGGTTCGGCCAGACCGCCCGGAAAGACTGGGCGGTCTGGTCAGCCTTATCGCGTTCAAAAGAAGAATAATTACTCATCTGGTGTAAATCAAAACAAACCTTTTCACTCCACCTCTTCCGGCTCTTCATCATCCTCCGGCGTTTTCCCGGACATTTTCCACAACACCAGACAGGCGGCCGCCAGCAGCACGATGGTCACCCCCTCCACAAAGGGGGTCAGGATATAGGACGGTACATTCTGATGCAGCCCGATCATCCCGAAAACCATGAAGGTGATCGCAGCCCCCCATTTGACGGCATTCTCCGGGATATGCTTGTGCAGGACGATGCCGATGACGATGCCGATGATGTCGGCAATCATCATGCCGGCGTTGGTGCCGAGCCAGACAAAGACCGGTGACTGGTACTTGGCAGCCAGGGCCACAGTGGCCAGCTGGGTCTTGTCACCCATCTCCGCCACGAAAAAGGCGATGGCCACCGTCCAGAAGGGGCTGAACGAGAAACGCTTGTCCTCCCCTTCCAGCTGATCCCCCCTGACCGTCCAGAGCCCGAAGAGGATGAAGGAGGCTGCCGCAGCCACCTGAATGTACTGCAGCGGCATGATGTGGGTCAGGTAATTGCCGACCGCCACGGCAAAGGCATGGTTGAAGGCGGTGGCGACAAAGACCGCCCAGAGTACGGTGGCGGTCTTGTAGCGGGTGGCAAAGGCCATGGCGAGAAGCTGGGTTTTGTCCCCCATCTCTGCCAGAACCACAAAAATCAAAGATGCCCAGAAGGCTGCCATTTCCTGAACCCTCCCGGGTTGGTAAATTGTTCCAATTCTTGATTTAGTAACAAATCCGGGCAGTCGCTACGGCATAGCAGCGCGACTGCCCGGAAGGTTGTAGCACAGAGTCTCTAATTACTCAAATCTTACTGCGTCAAAATTGATATGCCCCCAGCCGCCGCTGGAGCTGTCGATCAACCGGATGCGGGCCGTCTGCCCCATGAATTCGGACATGTCGAAGGAGACCCGGCCCATGCTCTCGGTGCATTTGCCGGTCACTTTGTAAACGACCCGCCGTTCCACCAGGATTTCCACCCGCTCGTGTGCCAGGTCACAGCCGCCGCCGATGAGGAAGCTGATTGAGGGTGAGTCCACGCTAAAGGGGGCCGAGGTGAGCGTCCCCTGGGGGCCATCCCCCTGCACCGCGCCGGCGTTGCAGTCAGGCGACTGGCAGCGCTCGTAGCCGCCGATCCAGTAGTCCCCCTGATGCTGGGAGGGCTGACCGCGATGCCGGGCGGTCGGATTATCGCCATAGGTCGGCTGGTATCTGAACGCTTCCCCCTCAGCCGTCCAGCCCCGCAGGTCGCCGGTCTCAAAATCCCAGGTGATATCCGCCCGCTCCTCCTGCTCAACACGAACGGGCGCCTCCTCACGGATCTCCGGCAGCTTTTTCCGGGGTCTTTCTGGTGCCGGCTTTTCCGTCTCAATGCCATACAGATTTCTGTTTACCTTGTCAAAAGTATCCTGCAGTTCATCCGCTCCTGCTGTTGCAACCGCCATCAAGGTAAAAACCGCCGCCAAAGCCGCACGTTTCATTTTGCACCCCTTTACACGGAATTGATTACAGACAGCTAATACGATACTATCGGCAGAAATATTGTCAACAGGCAATCAGCCGGCAACCGCTGATTCTGCTTCAACAGAACAGGCTGATATGATACCTTTTGCCACTATGAACAAGTCAACCCAGCGGATGATCGAAATCGCATCCCCATTATTTATCGACCTGAAAGATGCCACCGAAACAGTTGTCTGGAGCGAGATTTTCGGCAACAACAACCCTCTGGCCCTGGAAATCGGCTGCGGCATCGGTGATTTTATTGCCAAGACAGCCCTTGATAACCCTGAGATCAACTTTATCGCCATTGATTACTACAACAAGGGGTGCGACAAAACCTGCCGGCGGCTGGATAAACTCGCTGTCAGCAATGTCCGGGTGCTGCGGGTCGAGGCCCGGGAGTTCATTGCCGGCCGGATCCCCCCCGCCTCCCTGACGGCGCTCTATATCAACTGCCCCGATCCCTGGCCCAAAAAGCGCCACCGCAAGCGCCGCCTGGTCAACAGCGGCTTCATGGACTTTATCAGGGACTTCCTGATGCCTGGAGCGGACTTTTTCTTTGCCACCGACTTCGATGACTACGGCCTGGATGTGGCGGAAATGATGGCCGGGCGGAGCGACTATGCCAACATGCTGGCGCCGGATCTGTACCGCTTCGACCTCGAGGGGTATCACCGCTCGAAATACATGCTAAAATTCATGGAAGAGGGGAAACCAATCCACTTTGTCCATTACAGGAAAATCTGACGTGCACTACCCTTACCTGACAACCGGCCTGCCCGGCACAGGCGGCATCTTCAAGGAGTCTCCGGAAGACTTCGAAGTCACCGAAATACCGCTCTATGAGCCGTGCGGCGAGGGTGAGCATACCTATGCGCTCATTGAAAAACGGGGGCTCACCACCCTGGAGATGAACCGGCGGCTGGCAAGGGCCCTTGAGATCAACGAGCGGGATATCGGCTATGCCGGCATGAAGGATGCCAAGGGGATCACCCGGCAGACCGTGTCACTCAAGGGGACCTCCCCCGAACAGGTTGCCCGGCTGGAAATCCCCAATATGAAAGTGCTCTCGGCCAGGCGGCATGGCAACAAGCTGCGCCTTGGCCATCTGGCCGGCAACAGCTTCCGGATCAGGCTGCGGGAGGTCTGCAGCGATGCAGCCCGGCTGGCGGAAAGCTGCCTTGATGTCATCATGACCAGGGGGCTCCCCAACTATTTCGGCAGTCAGCGCTACGGCGTCAGGGGCAACTCTGCCCTGGCTGGTCTGAAGCTTCTTAGCGGCGATTTCGCCGGGGCAGTCGATGCCATCCTCGGCAACCCGGACGACATTAGCGACGAGAGATGGCGCAGCGCCCTGCAGGCCTATGCCGACGGCAATGCCGCTCTTGCCCTGGAACTCTTCCCCCCCCACTGCCGCACCGAGAAGGAGCTTGTCAAAGTACTGGCAAAAAAGCCGGGAGAATGGGAACGGTCGCTGAAGAGCGTCCATCCGAAAATCATCGATCTCTACCTCTCGGCTGCCCAGTCACAGCTGTTTGACCTGACCCTGGCCGCCAGAATTGATACCCTTGCCCGGATTTCGGTCGGCGACATCGCCTGCAAGCACGCCAACGGCGCTTGTTTTCTGGTTACCGATGAACCGGAGGCAGCAGCCCGCGCCGCAGCCTTCGAGATATCGGCCACCGGCCCGATGTTCGGCAAAAAGATGCTCATCCCCCAGAGTGCGCCCGCCGCGCTGGAGGAGCGGATTCTTGCCGAGGCCGGCCTGGAGCGGAGCATCTTCAACAATAGCGGCCGGTTCAGCCTGGACGGTGAGCGCCGCCCCCTGCGGGTACAGCTGAAAGAGCCGACTGTAGTGCTGCAGGACAATGGGCTGCTGCTGGAATTCAGCCTGCCGAAGGGTTCCTATGCAACTACCCTGTTGCGGGAGATCATGAAATAACGGGAGGAGTACTTAATGGAATCCCCTGATAAACAGCACCGTGTCAACCTTTTCCGCCCCAAGCAGGGATTCATGCGGGGGGAAGTGAAAATCATGCTTTCCATTCTGGCCCTGTGGGGTATCGCCTCTTTCGGTTTTCAGCTCTGGCTGCGGCTTTCTGCCAGTGATGGCGGCAAGAGCTGGCTGGAGAGTTTCACCTTCTTCAATCTCCCCTTCCACTACTGGTTCACCGCCCAGATGCTGCCGCTCTGGTTTATCCTGATCTGCATCCTGTTCAACATCCTCATCGACCGACTGGCAGAGAAGGAATCAAGGCGAAAAGAGGGCTTTTATGATTGACGCCGGGCAGAAGACCTTACCGATGATGATTGTCTTTGCCGTCCTGCTTGTTTTCGTCGTGGCAGGGCTGCTCTACAAAACCCGTGACGGCTCTGAATACGGCATTTCCGGACGCTATACCGGTCGGGTGGGTGGTGGCGCTGCCATTGCCAGCAACTGGATGAGCGCGGCCAGCTTCCTCGGCATCGCCGGGCTCATCTACCTTTACGGCTACTCGGCCCTGGCCTACGTCATCGGCTGGACCGGGGGCTATGTCCTCCTGCTGGTGCTCCTGGCTGGGCAGCTGCGCCGGTTCGGCAAATACACGGCACCGGATTTTATCGGCGAGCGCTATGAATCAACGGCCGCCCGGCTTCTGTCGGCCATTATCTCCATCATCATCAGTTTCATTTACAGCGTCGCCCAGTTCAAGGGGATCGGCATTGTCTTTGCCTGGCTGCTGGGGACCGACTACAGCAAAGGGGTCATCATCGGCGCGGTGCTGTTGATGGGTTATATCGTCCTCTCAGGGGTCATGGGGGTCGCCCGGAGCCAGAAGCTGCAGTATTTTGTCCTGATCGTCACTTTCATTCTGCCGCTCATGTTTCTTGCCTACCGGCTCGGCTACTTCTGGGTACTGCCGCAGTTTGGCTACGGCGCAGCAATTAACACCCTGTCAACAGAGTTCGGCATCAACATGACTGCGCCCTTTGCCAATTTCGGGCTGTTTCACTGGACCGCCCTCTGTTTCACCCTGATGTTCGGCACTGCCGGACTCCCCCACGTCCTGTCGCGGTTCTACACCGTCTCAAATGTGCGGGATGCACGCTGGAGCGTGGTCTGGGGGCTGTTTTTCATCTCTCTGATCTACTGGTCGGCGCCTGCCTACGCCCTTTTCGGCAAGCTTCTGGAGGCACGCAGCGGCATGTTCCTCCCCCCCCAGGTGGCATACAAGATGGCCGACGTTGTGGTCCTCAGGACAGCCCTGATGGGGGGCCTGCCCTCCTGGCTAGTGGGAATGCTGGCGGCTGGTGCGGTCAGCGCCGCCTTTTTCACCGTAGCCGGCCTGCTGATGACCGGCGCTGCCTCCATTTCCTACGACATCTACTACCGGATCATTAACCAGCAGGCCAGTGAAACCAGCCGGATGGCCACCGCCAAAGGGGCAACTCTGGTACTGGCCTTTCTGGTGCTGCTGGCAGCCCTGAACCCTCCCGGACAGATTGCCGAAATCGCCGCCGTCGCCTTTGCCCTGGCGGGCAATACGATCTTTCCGGCATTTCTGCTCGGCATCTGGTGGAGCGGCACCAACCGCTGCGGAGTAATCGCCGGGATGCTCACCGGTCTGGCCATAACCTTTTCTTCACCACTGTTTGGTGGTCTGCTGCCGCTGCTGAATACTATCTTCCCATTGCCCGCATCCGCGCTCTGCGGCGCTCCCCTGGTGATTCTGGTGATGATCGTTGTGTCACGCTTTACCGAACCCCCTTCTGCTGAAATTCAGCGTTTCCTGGCAGAAGAGGTCCATGGAGAATAGCTGTGAACAAGTGTGCGACGGAGCATAGCCGATGGTAACTTCACTGCCTGGCAGCAGCATAGTCTCGTCAAGCGGCCGGGCCGCACTGCTTGATTCCTTCCGTACGCGGATTGCCAAAAGAATGACCTTCTGCGAAACCGGGGAGTCTCTGGAACTGCTCTTCTCTCTGCAGGCCCAGCTCCGCGCCGAAAAGGAGTCGACCGGCGCCGCTTCGGCCGAGTTTGTCAGCCTGGCAGCAGCAATCGATGCAGTGACCGTGGTAGATGACTTCACACCCCTGGGCGCAAGATTCATGCAGCTCCTGGCAGCTCAATTCCAGATCCGGCCGTCAAGCGCCACCCTGTACGGCAT
>VEOV01000320.1 GCA_012026855.1 Geobacter sp. | reverse complement strand
GAGCAGCACTTCACCCAGCCTCCACCACGCTATACCGAGGCAACCCTGGTAAAAACCCTGGAAGAGTACGGTATCGGCCGGCCATCCACCTATGCAAGCATCATGAACACCCTGGTGGAGCGCAAATACTGCCGCCTGGACAAGAAGCGCTTCTTCCCCGAGGACATCGGCATGGTGGTCAGTGACCTGCTCACCAACCACTTCACAAAGTATGTCGATTACAACTTTACCGCGGCGCTTGAAGAAGAGCTCGACATGATCTCCCGCGGCGAGAAACAGTGGAAACCGCTGATGGAGGAGTTCTGGAGCCCCTTTTATGCACTCCTCAAGCAGAAGGAGGGGGAGGTCAGCAAGGACGAACTCACCACCGAAACTCTGGAAGAAAAATGCCCTGAGTGCGGTGAACTGCTGGCGGTCAAGCTGGGCAAACGGGGCAAATTCATCGCCTGCACCGGGTACAAGAACGGCTGCCGCTACACCAGGCCGCTGGAGCAGGATGGCCAGGAAGTTGCCGAACCGGTACTCTCCGAAGAGAAGTGTGAGAAATGCGGCAGCCAGATGCTGATCAAGGATGGCAGATTCGGCAAATACCTGGCCTGCTCCGGGTATCCGGCCTGCAAGAACATCCAGCCCCTGCACAAACCGAAGGGAACTGGTGTCATCTGCCCCGAGTGCAAGGAGGGGGAGCTGATTGAAAAGAAATCCCGCTACGGCAAGATGTTCTACTCCTGCAACCGCTACCCCCAATGCAAGTTCGCCCTCTGGGACCAGCCCATAGAGCAGCCCTGCCCGAAATGCGGCTTCCCATTGCTGGTCAAAAAGGTTTACAAGCGGACCGGCGAATTCGTAAAATGTCCAAAGGAAGGGTGCGACTACACTACCCAGGAACCGGCCGTAAAAGCCGAGAAGAAGAAGTAATCCCGTGATGATGGCGATCAAAAAAGCATTTTACGCATTATCCTTGCTGGCAGTTGTGCTCATGGCGCCGGTCAGCGCCGTTGCCGGCCAGAAGATTCCGGAAAAACTGGTCTACAGCCTGAGCTGGACCGGCATTCCGGTCGGCAAAGCCACCCAGGAGATCAGTGATGTGGGTGATTTTCGCAAGATCATCTCCACGGCCGCTCCAACGACTGGCTCTCCACTTTTTTCCCGGTTGACGACCGCACCGAGAGCCTGCTGGAAAAGGATGGCACCTTCCCCGGCCGGACCCGCAACTTCAAGATGCTCTTCAAAGAGGGGCGCCATGTGCGGGACCGGGAGATCAGCTTCAACCCCGCGGAACGCTCCGCCCTCTTCCACGACAAGATCAAGAACGAATTCGTCACCATCAGGCTGGAACCGGGCACCTTCGACATCTATTCCAGCTTCTACTTTATCCGCCACCAGCCCCTGGAACCGGGCAAATCGGTGTACATCAACCTGCTGGACAGCAAGAAGCTCCACCGCATAGAGATCCGGGCACTGCGCCGGGAGCGGGTCAAGGTGCCGGCTGGAGAGTTCAACACCATTGTCATCGAGCCGATGGTCAGGCCGGAAGGGGTCTTTGAAGGAAAACGGGGCGCATACATCTGGCTGACTGACGACGACCGGCGCATACCGGTGAAGGCCCAGACCAAGGTAACCGTGGGGAGCGTCACTGCAGTGCTGACCGAAGGGAATTATTAGCAGCAGACTGACGACCAGCTGAATAACAAAAGAACCCGCCGACTGATTCGGCGGGTTCTTTTCATTTCAGGCGAGAGACACGCCAGTGCCAAAGTAGATCAGAACAGGGGGCCGTGCAGGTCGATGACAATGGCAGTACAGTCATCCTCCGGTGGGTCCGGGGCGCCGAACTTCCCGAGGGTGGCGAAGAGGAGTTCCAGCATCTCCAGGTAATCGACAGCTGCGCAGGAGGCAAGCAGCTGCTTCAAACGCTCCAGGCCGAACAGTTCACCGCTCCCGTTGGCGGCTTCGATGATGCCGTCGGTATAAAGCAGCAGCCGGTCGCTCCTTTGTAGAGCGAATGTCTGCAGCCGCAGCTCGGGAACCTGGAAATAGCCGACCGGAGTGCCGGTGGAATCCAGCTCATGCACAGTGCCGTCCCGGAGGACCAGAGGTCTGACATGCCCAGCATTGACAAACTGCATGGTGAGCGTGCTGGGATCAATGATGCCGTAGAAGAGCGATGAAGAGAAGTACTGGTCGATAAGCCGGGACCGCTCGGCAAACTGGATGAGGAAGCTGTTGACCTCCTGCACCAGTTGCAGTGGCGAGCAGTTCCCCAGGGCGGAGCGGTGTATGAAGCCGTAGATGAGTGACATGACCACCGACGCATGGAGCCCGTGCCCGGTTACATCGCCGACAAAGAGCGACTGGCAGCCGTCGGGCATGGTGATGAAGTCGAAATAGTCACCACCGAGCCCGGACGCCATCCGGTTTTTGATGCCGATACAGCACCAGGTGCAGGCGGGAGAACTCTTCGGCAGGAGCAGCTGCTGGATCTCCCCGGCAAGGTCAAGGTCCTGGCCGTCGGCAGTACCAGGCAAGGTAACCGGCAAGTCGTTAGCGCCACCAGTTTTGCTCGACAATCTGCTTTTCATCACCTGCTACCCCTCCTCTTTGAGACCGGTCAGAAAGATCTTCAGCGCCTGGCGGTAATATTCTTCGCTATCGCCCGGCAACAGGGTTTGTAGAGTTGAGCGCCATTTCCTAATAACTCTACCACATACAAAAAAAGCCGCAGCCCCGGTCATGCCGTGCTGCAGCTTTCTGCTGCTCTGCCCCCTTGCCATGCCTGGCCGGAGCGGGTCAAACTCCCTGTCCGACCCTGACCTCTACCCGGCCTACACCGGGGATTTCAGCGCAGACCCGGTCACCGGCAGTTATCCGGCTCACCCCGGCCGGGGTACCGGTAAGGATGATATCGCCCGGCTCAAGGGTAAAAATTGCTGCCAGATGGCTGATCAGCCTGGCCGCCGGATTGATCATCAGAGCGGTGGAACCGTTCTGGCGCAGCTCTCCGTTTACCGTCAGCCTGATGTTCAGGTTCTGCGGGTCGGCAACTTCTGCGGCCGGCACAAAAGTTGACAGCGGACAGGCGGTGTCAAAGCCCTTGGCAATGTCCCATGGCAACCCCTTCTTCTTGAGGCCGTCCTGAACATCGCGCAGAGTCAGATCGATCGCCACGCCATAGCCGGCAACATGGGCCAGGGCATCTTTCTCGGCAACCCCTTTGCAGCGCGCCCCTATGAGCAGCGCCAGCTCGGCCTCATGGTGGCAGTTGTCCGAGTAGGCCGGAATGAGCACCTCTTCGCCGTCGTAAATCACCGAAGTCGCCGGTTTCATGAAGATGACCGGCGCCGTAGGCAGTTCGTTGCCCAGCTCACTGATATGGTCCACATAATTGCGGCCGATGCAGAGGATCTTCCCGATGGGGAACTCCTTGCCATTGGATATTCTGGCTGTTTTCATGATTTACCTATTCGAGAGATTTCATTGCCTTGAGAATATTATCGGCAGTTATGTCCCTGCCGCCCACCAGTGTCTTGCTCCTGGCACCGTTACGAATCACCAGCGTCGGCGTTCCGGTAACCTTGTACTCATTGGAGAGCGCCTGGGATTTTGCCATCATCTGACTGACATCCATGAAGCTAAGCTGCTTGTAGGTCACTCCCAGAGGCGCAATGGCTCTTTTTACATCTTCCAGCGTCGGGTTTTTGTTAATCTTTGCCAGGTCGAACAGGGCCTTGCGCAGTTGCAGGTATTTGCCCTTTTCATGGACGAGAAAGGAGAGGTGATAGGGGACGAAGTTCATCGACTCCTTGTGCACCGGCTTGTCAATGAAGTAGATCTTTGCCCGCTTCTCAAGCTGCGGATAAATGGCGTCAATGACCGGTTCGGTCTTGATACAGATGGGGCAAAGCCAATCGGAGAAGAAATATATCTCCATCTTGGCCGACTGCTTGCCCAGAGTTGCATCCATGCCTGCTGCTTCCGGCTTTTTTATTCCGGCAAAACTGACCATGAAACCTGCGGCCAGAGCAGCTATCAGAATCAGCCCCCTTGAAACAAACCAACTTCTTTTCATTGTTGATAACCTCCGTGATCCTCTGAAAAGCTCGATCCCGCTGAAAATGCACAGCATAAACAGGGCTGCGGCAATCCCGAGACAGAGCGGGCACCAAGCCTTGATGACATTTTTCTGGAGATGAATCAGTACCAGCTCCGATCCGACACCACCACCAAGCAGCATCGAGAACAGCATACCGGTCAGCGGCCAGCGAGCCGGAAGAAGCTGGGTTATTGCCAAAAGTACGAAATAGACCGTTCCGACAAGGTGCAGCTGCAGGCCGAAAAAGCGGTATTCGTGGGCATCGGTGCAGCCGCTGAAACTGCAGAGATCTGTCCAGGAAAGCAGCGCAAGCGCAAGCCCGGCCAAGGTCATAAACCACCGAAACGCCAGCAGTACCCGCTCTACAGTCATCAACCTCTCCTCTTACCCTGCCAGCTGCCGCGCGCTTTCAGCTCGTTGAGCACGGCATACCACATCTGATTATTCTTCAGGTTCCATTCTGGTGCAACCCTTATTTCAAGGGGTGCTGACCCGTAGAGCCTCTGCACCGTAACCGCCGCCGGAATGAGCTCAAGAAAATCCGCTGCGGCAGCAATGTACTCCTCCATGGCAACCGGGACAAACTCGCCCCTGTTGTAGAGCTCTGCCAACCTGGTCCCCTTGACAGCATGCAGCTGATGCAGTTTGACCGAGTTGATCCCGAGAGAGGCAATCATCTCCGCGCTTTTCAGGAAACCTGCCCGGCTCTCCCCCGGAAAGCCGTAAATCAGATGGGTGCAGATATCCATGCCACGCCCGGAAACCCTGTTCACAGCCCCCAGATATTCATCAAAGGTATGACCGCGGTTTATGTTGGCAAGGATGCCATCGTCCATGGACTGCAACCCCAGCTCAAGACAGACATATCGTTCCCTGGCAATGCCGGCCAGGAGCTCGATTGCCCCGTCGCTCAGGGCATCTGGCCGCGTCCCAACGGAGATGCCGACAACATCGGGATGGGCCAGCGCCCTCTGGTAAAGGGCTTGCAGCCGTTCGACCGAGTCGTAGGTATTGGTGAATTTCTGGAAGTAAATGATGAATTTCTGGCTGCCCAGGCGCTTCCTGTGGTAGTCCATGCCGGCCAGCATCTGTTCTTCGATGGAGATATGGGGCTGGGTTGCCCCCGGAGAAAAGGAACTGTTGTCGCAGTAGATGCAACCGCCGGTACCGCGACTGCCGTCACGGTTCGGGCAGGTGAAGCCGGCATCAACGTTGACCTTGCTGACCCGACAGCCGAATCGCTTGCGCAGGTACCAGCCGTAAGAATTTATCCTTATTTCGGGGTGAACAGTAGCGGGAAGTAGAGTCATGACTCTCGTGAATCATTGGTGGCGAGCATGGCAATCATTGCCTCTGCTTCCGCTCTCGGATCCTCACTGGCAATTACCGCCGAGACGAGAGAGATGCCGGAGGCGCCGGCAGCCATGACTTCAGGGATGTTTTCCGTTTTGATCCCGCCAAGGGCAAATACCGGAATCTGCAGGACATTAGTAACTGATTCCAGCTTGTCCACACCAACCGGCTTGCCGTAGACCGCTTTTGACGGGGTATAGTAGACCGGACCGAAGGTGATGAAATCCACGCCACTTTCCTGCGCCATAATGGCATTTACCTGGTTGTGGCAGGAGAAGCCGATAAACCGGTCCGGGCCGAGGAGTCTCCTGGCACGGTGCACCGGCATGCTGTTGGAACCGAGATGCACACCATCAGCGTCCACAGCCATGGCAATATCCACCCGGTCGTTGATCAGCAGCCTGGCATCGTATTTTACCGTGAGCTTGCGCATGTCGTAGGCAAGCTCATAAAACTCCCGGCTGGACAGATCCTTTTCGCGCAGCTGTACCGCCGTAACGCCCCCCTTGAGAGCGTCTTCGACAACATCAATAAGGCGGAGGCCGCCGCACTGGCTCCGGTCGGTAATAAGGTAAATTTTGAAATCCGCTGCCGGCTTTGCCATAGCTAACTTACCAATCCGTCCAGAGGGCTTGATGCCGTTGCATAAAGTTTGCGCGGGATACGTCCGGCCAGATAGGCAAGCCGGCCGGCGCGAACAGCCAGATTCATCGCCTCAGCCATGGCAACAGGATTCTGTGCCCCGGCAATGGCTGTATTCATCAGCACACCGTCGCACCCCAGCTCCATGGCAATGGCCGCATCCGAGGCGGTGCCAACACCGGCATCAACAATCACCGGCACCTTGACGGTATCGAGAATGATCCTGATATTATACGGGTTGCGAATCCCGAGACCGCTGCCGATCGGCGCGCCCAGAGGCATGACCGCGGCGCAGCCCAGGTCTTCCAGCTTTTTGCAGACAATGGGGTCATCGCTGGTATACGGCAGCACGGTGAAACCCTCGGCGACCAGTATTTTAGCGGCCTTGAGAAGCTCTTCGTTGTCAGGGAAGAGGGTCTTCTCGTTCCCCAGCACCTCCAGCTTGACGAAGTCGGACATGCCTGCCTCGCGCGCCAGCCGGCAGGTACGCACAGCGTCATCCGCCGTATAGCAACCGGCAGTGTTGGGGAGCAGGGTATATTTCTTCGGATCGATGTAGTCCAGGAGCGCCTCCTTGCTCCGGTCCAGGTTGACCCTTCTGACCGCAACGGTGATGATTTCCGCGCCTGAAGCCTCCAGGGCAAGGGCAGTCTCCTCGTTGCTGGCATATTTACCGGTGCCTACCATCAAGCGGGAGTTGAATTCCCTCCCGGCAATTATCAACTTGTCAGCTTTTGCCATGCTAGCCTCCACCTACGAAATGAACAATCTCGATACTGTCGCCATCGGCCAGTTGAGTGGAGTCGTACTCACCCTTGGGAAGGATCTCCAGATTACGCTCAACCGCAACCTTGCGCGGGTCTATTGACAGGCTCTCCAGGAGTTGCAGGACGCTCTGTCCGTCAAGCTCGCGCATTTCACCATTAATGTTGACCTTCATTTGATCTCTCCGTTCAAATAAAAACAGCCGCTGCAGCGGCCGGGGGACATATTGCTCTGCTTCCCTTACCGTATTAACGGTCAGGTTCAAAGGGTTTGGAACCGGCCGGTTCCATCTCGGCTCATCTGAGCACCCCCAGCAGCTTTTATAGTCTGTCAGAGTAACAGCCTGCAAGGTTTAGTGTCAATCCTTTTCCTCTCAACAACAAGAGCCTCAAGAGATTGCAATTCTGAGCAAACAGGCAGTGCAAAAAATTGTTTTATTTTTGCTTGACATATACGTAAGCGTGATTTAAATTTGGTCAAAATTATTTTTAGTCAAGAACTGCGCGCGTAACTCGCTGTAAACGTGGAACTAATATGTTCTAGCTCAATATCGGCGCCGATACCCTTAACGTGAATGCCCATAAAACTCATGACGACCCAATGACAGCAGCGCGAACCACATAAAAACAGAATGGCGTTTCAGATGACGTTGTTTGATGAAAATGAGTAAAACATCAGAAGAAAGGGGGAAACAGCAAATGGCACCAAAAGAATACGACTGGAGCATGATAGCGCAGCATCCGAAGTACCTGGCATTAAAGAAGCGCAAGAGGAGCTTTCTGTTTGGCTGGTGGCTGGCAGCCGCGATCTACTACTTTCTCTTACCGGTCCTCTCAGGCTATGTGCCCGATCTCTTCAAGATAAAACTGCTTGGGGCGATCAACTTCGGCTACCTGTTCATCCTGTCACAGTACGTCATGACCTTCTTT
>VEOV01000158.1 GCA_012026855.1 Geobacter sp. | reverse complement strand
TCCTTGATGATGTCCCGTACCCCGACCGCGCCGGTCGGGTTCGGGCTGACCGACTGGATGCCGCCGTAGGAGGCGCAGGTGCCGATGGAGATAATGGCCGCGGCGTCGGCAGCCAGCAGCTGCAGCGACTGCAGGGCGGTCTTGCCGGCGACCTTGCAGTAGATGCCGTTCTGCTTGGTCGGAATCGCCCCCTCCACCACCAGCAGGTATTTACCCTTGTTGGCGGTCATGGAGTCGTGCAGCGCTTTCTCCGCCTGGTGCCCGGAGCCGGCCATCAGGGTCTCGTGGTAATCCAGGGAGATCATGTCCAGGATCAGGGTGGAAATGGTCGGGTGGGATGAGCGGAGCAGCGACTCGGAACAGCCGGTGCACTCCTGGAAATGGAGCCAGATTACCGGCGGATTCCCCTTCTGCTCCACCGCCTCGGCAATTTTAGTGTGCATCCCGAAGGGGAGCCCCATCATGGCAGTGGCTGTTATGCAGGTCTTGATGAAACTCCGCCGTGAAACGCCTTCACAAAAAAAATCGTCCTCTTTCTTCATGACACCTCCGCAAAACATGATCAAATCCCGTCCTGTAGCGCAAGAGCCGTACCAGAAATGCCGGGCCAGCCACATCCCTGCAACAGGCCGGAAATGCGGCATATTTTTTCAGCGGCTTGACCGGAGGTTTGCGGTGGGGAGCAGCGAATGGGTCATTGTGCCCCCATGGTGGGGACAAAATGGCCCGCAGAGAGATCACAGCAGGAACATGAAGGCGATGGCGGTAATGATGACCAGCAGCCGGTGACCGAGCAGGCCGGCCTGGTGGGGAAAGTTCTCCCGCTGGAGCCGCCGCAGGGCAATGGCGGAGAAGAGCGTACCAGTGATGATCAGGGGATGGATGAGCAGGCGCAGGGTGCCGAGCTCCGGGGTCAGCCTGGAGGCATCCAGCCAGCTATCCACCCCGCAGGCTGCCAGCAGCAGCGGCGCCAGCTCGGCGCCCCCCTCGACAAAGGCCCTGAAATAAATGATGAACAGCCCGGTAAAAGCCAGCGGCAGGTAGGCCAGGGCGCAGGTACTGAAGACCGTCTGCCAGTTGCGCTTCCCCCCCAGGGAGGAGAGCATGACCAGGGCGGCGTAGGCCAGGGCAACCCCGATACCGGCCAAAAATTCCTGCAGCTGCCAGAGCCGGTGGGGCATGAACTCCTGCTGCTGCCCGAAAATCAGCGGCACCGCCTTGGCCGCCAGAATGACCCCCACCAGGGTGACGCTGAAGAGCGCCTCGTGAAAGCCGCGCAGCTCCTGGCTCTGCATCCCCTGTACCGGGTTGCGCAGATCCAGCTGCATGGCATGGTGGGGGCAGTTCCTGACGCAGTTCAGGCAGAGCACGCAGTGGTCGGAGTTGGCAATGCCGGTGGGGTGCAGCCCCATGGGGCACCCCTTTTCCTTGAGGCAGTCATCGGCCCGGCAGCGGCTCTGGCAGACAGTGCGGTTGCTGTGCATCTCCAAAAGGGAGATGCGGGACATCAGGCTGACGATTCGCCCCAGGGGGCAGAGATATTTGCACCAGCCGCGCCGGCCAAGCAGCAGGTCGCCGGCAATGGTGGCCGCCAGGAGGGCGAGGAGCAGCAGACCGGTGGCAAAGGGGTGGGAAAACATGCCGGTCCCTTGCTCCAGCAACAGGATAACGATCAGCCCGGAGAGGCTAAAGGCCGGCCCCCAGCGGCGCAGCCAGGCCTGCGGCTCCCGGATGACCCGCTCCTTGACGCCGGTGAACTCGCTGATGGCCTCCATGGGGCAGTAGCTGCACCACCCCCGGGCGAAGAGCAGCACCGTCACAAGCAGCGCCGGCCACCAGAGGGTCCAGACCGCCAGATTGGCCGCATTGCCGTCTGACGGGCCAAGCAAAGTGTAAAGCGTGATCAGCAG
Source organism: Geobacter sp. (assembly GCA_012026855.1). Lineage (GTDB taxonomy): Bacteria > Desulfobacterota > Desulfuromonadia > Geobacterales > DSM-12255 > VEOV01. The sequence continues at coordinate 4,162 of VEOV01000158.1, read as the reverse complement.
GAAGAGCGGTACGGTTGTCCAGCGGAGCAGGTGGGGACAGCCGGGGCGGCGGGCCAGCTGCTCCACGGCCGGGAGCTGCAGCAGATTGAAGCGCCCCCCGGCAAACGGCTGCCCCTGGAGGAAGATCTGCTCCGCCTCGATCTCGTCCCCACTGCAGACCAGCACGGCCCGGCCAAGCACCTGGTAGAGTTCACTGCCATTGAGGGGCCAGTCGTGGTCGACCAGCCGGTTGAGAGCATCCTGGGAAAGCCGCCGCACGCTCTTGTGGTGTTTGGCATTGAGCGGTTGCAGCAGGCTGCGGGCCATGACCGGAATATCCTGCTTCCGCTCCCGCAAGGGCACCATCTCGATGGTTTCACCCGCCAGCTTCTCCAGCAGGTCAGCGCTGAAGCTGCCCGCAGCAGTCAGCCCGGCCAGCGGCTCGCCGCTGGTGGCAATAATCCTGACCCTGGCAGTGACAGACTCCGCTCCCCCTCTCCCGGGGAAGCTGCCGATCGTCATGAAGCGGCCGAGCGCCTCCTGTACCCCCGGGGTTAGACAGTCGATGTTGCGCAGGATCATGTCCCCCCCGGCGGCCAGCGCCAGCATGCCGCGCCTGGCCCGCCGGGCAGAAGCGGAGCTGTCCGGGGCATGGCCGAACAGGGCCGCTTCCTGTGCGATCTCCAGCAGCAGTTCGCTGCGAGGTGCTATCGTCACCGCCTCAGACTGACCGGTTACGGGGGGCGGGGCGGCGCAGTCGAGGAACAGCACCGGCCGAGCCGGATCGCCATGGAAGTGGACCAAACGGGCGGCAAGGTCTTTCCAGGTGCCGGCCTCGCCGGCGATGAGCACATGGTCCGGCGCGGGGCCAAGTGTGGCGAGGCGCTGGTTAAGGGACTTGATCCAGGGGGAACTGCCGGGGAAGGAGCCGAATTCGGGCAGCAGCTGCCAGCCGATGACATTGGTGATGATTTCGCGGTGCTCCCGCTCTTCCCGCTGGTGGCGCTGGGCCCAGGTACCGAGCTGGCGGGAGAGGTCCCGGCAGAGATTGGCGTAGAGGAGGGGTGTTTCATGGAGCAGTGCTTCAAAATCAGTGCGGGAGAGCCGGGCAGTCTGCACGGCATCGATGGCGCGCACATCGGCGGTGCGCGGCTCGCTGGTCAGAATGGCCCGCTCGCCAAAAACTTCGCCGCACCCCAGTTCCAGCAGGTTCAAAATGGTGCCGCTGCCGGTGCGCAGCTCTACCCGGACAGTTCCGCTAAGGACAAAATAGAGATATTCCGGCGGCATCTCCTTGGTCAGCACCAGCTCGCCGGCAGCGAAACTGAACAGCTCAAGCCGCGGCATGATCCGGAGCAGTTCAGCATCTGACATGCCGCCAAACAGGCGGATTGAGCGCAATGCTTCCAGAGAGACAATCATCAGTTAACATTAGATCACCCGCCAGGGTGATTCAATGCTGTATACGGTGCCGGTGTGTATACAGGATCCAAGCATCACCTACCGCCACATCGGCATCCTGCACTCCCCCTATGACCGCCGCATTGATGCCCCCCACTAGCCGCAGCGCAGCAGTTTACGCCCATCCTTGAAGAGAACTTCGATCTTGTTCTGTGGCAACACCTTCTGCACCAGGCCGATACCGAAGGTCGGGTGTAACACCAGATTCCTGACCCTGTAGGTAGCGGTCATGTTGTAGGGGATCGCCCGCTCCGGGTCGAAAGAGGCTTGCAGCTCATCCCACTCGGCAGCTGCTTCCAGCACCGGATCTTTCTTGACCCGGCGTACGGGCTCGCCAGCCGGCCGCGCCGCTTTCGGGGCCTTGACTGCCTTGGCTTCCTTGGGGGGATGGTACTTGTGGACGCTGTGACAAACGTTGCATTCAACCTTGACGATCAGTTCAGCGATCATGGCAACAATGGTGTGGTTCGTGAGGGCCTTGCATTTGGTACAGTTTGTTTCAACGAAATCTCCGGCGGACTTTACAGGTCTCAAAATCTATCTCCTTTGGTTTATCTCTCGCAATTTACTGCGTGCCGCTCACCGTCTGCGGCGATATTGGTGGTGACCCGGATAAGACTCCGGGGTCCAGTTTTACTTGCCGGCGTCTGGAAGACGGAACCGGCATGTTTGCGTACAACCGGTCAAGAACCTGCCGGTAGCAGCTGGTGCAGTATTATCCTGAAGCTGGTCCCCTCCCCCGGGCTGCTCTCGGCAATCAGTTCGCCGCCATGGTCCTTGATGATACTGTATGAGACCGACAGCCCCAGGCCGGTGCCGTTGGCCCGGGTGGTGAAGAATGGATCGAAGATCTGCTCGATGCTTTCCGGAGGGATGCCAATACCACTGTCGCTGATGGTCACTTCATAAATATCCCTGGCCGGATCGGCACTGGTGGCCACGGTCAGGGTGCCCCCCTCGGGCATGGCCTGCACGGCATTGATGATGATATTGGTAAACACCTGCTGCAGCTGGTCGGCCGCTCCGGCCACTTCCGGCGCTGCCGGGTCCATGCTGGTGATGACGGTAATATCGGCCAGGGAGACCTGGTGCTCGATCTGGCTGAGGATCTCTGTCAGAATCCGGTTGATAGCCGCCTTCCCCTGCTGCTTCCGCTCGGTGCGGGCAAACCGGAGCAGATTGGCAACGATCAGCTCCACCCTGGACAGCTGCCGGGTGATGATCTCCAGCTCCTCCTGCACCGGGGCATCCTTGGGCAGGGTCTCCTGGATCAGCTCCGTGTTGCCGCGGATGATCGCCATGGGGTTGTTGATCTCGTGGGCCACCCCGGCCGCCAGCTCGCCGATGGCGGCCAGCTTCTCCACCCGCTCCAGCTCCTGCTGGGTATCGGGCAGGATGCGGTTTTTCTCGGCCAGCTCCTCGGTCCTCTCCAGGACCTTCCTTTCCAGCCCCCGGTTGAGCTCCTGGATCTCCTCGTCCTGCCTGGCAAGGGCGGTTGACATGAAGTTGAACTCCTGGGCCAGCTCGCCGATCTCATCCTGGGAGGCAACCCTGGTGGCGATGCCCCGCTCACCCTCTGCCACCCGCTTGGCCATGGCGGCCAGCTCCCTGACCGGCCGGGCCAGCCTGGTGCTGACCACGCTGGAGACGGCAAAACCGATCAGCGCCCCCAGGGAGAGTACTCCGCTGATCCAGAGACTCAAGTTAAATTTCAGCCTGGTGTACGGCTTCTCCGGCATACCGACATAGAGGGCGCCAATGGGCACCCCTTCCGGGGAACGGATCGGCTCATAGGCGCTGAAGTACCAGTCATTGACCACAAAGGCCCGGCTGGTCCAGCGCTCATCCAGGAGGAGCACGTTCTTGTAGACCTCGGCCGACATCCTGGTACCGATGGCCCGCGCCCCTTTTTCGGTAAGCACGTTGGTGGCAACGCGCAGGTCCCCCATGAAAATGGTCGAGGCGCCAACATCCTCTTTCCTGGCCAGCCCCTCCTCGTAAAGGGTGCTCTTGATCCGGTCCACCAGCTTGTTATTGTTGTTCAGCAGGCTGCCGCCATAGAAGACGCCGACAATGTTGCCCGCCTCGTCCTTTACCGGCGCCGCCGCCACCATGAACATGGCGGCCCCGTCCTCGGTGACGTTCCCGGCCTCTGCATGGGGGGTCGTCAGCACCTTGCTCCGGGCACGCTGCTCGATGTCGCTCCCTTCGAGACGCACCCTGGATAGGGGGAGCACGACCGTGCCGGTGACATACTTCCCCTTGAGGGCCTGTTTGACCAGGGGGTTGTAGTTATAATCATCACCGCTGACCTTGCCGTTATGGGCCCGGTAGATCACCACGCCCCGTGTATCAAGGGCCAGAAGCAGGTCCAGGTTTTCATTTTTCAGCACCGAAGACATGATCCGCGGCAGATTAGCACCCTTGCGGCGAGCGAACGCTTCGGCGGTGTAAGGGGCCAGGGCGGCATAACTGACCAGGTCGCGGATGTGCACCGCTTCGTTCTGGTAGATCTCCCGGGCGGAGTTCAGGTCGCTGCGCACCTTGTCCTGGGCCTGCAAAGCGACCCTGGTGGTGAGGATATAAACCCCGGCAAACCAGCAGATCACCATGGCAAAGAGGAGCGGCAGCAGGGTAGCAATGGTCAGCTTGAACTTGAGGGGATAGCGTCGTGCGAAAATTGGCTGCACGGCTTAATCCCTGCTGTCCGGCAGGCCATATT